>CAYZUV010000115.1:0-3124 GCA_964481245.1 uncultured Pseudomonadales bacterium | reverse complement strand
ACAACCGCCCAGGGCTCAGCACCCATCGCGGCAAGGTCACTCGCTGCCGCGTTGAGAGTGCGATCTGCCACGAGTTCAGCTTCCGCTCCCTCGGGAAAATGAACCCCTTGAACAAAGGTATCGGTGGAAATGACCAGCTCAAACCCTTCGCCAACCTTGAGTTGCGCGCAATCATCACCGACACCGATGCGAACATGATCTCCAGCCCAATCACTCAAATGGGCGAAATAGGTTTCGATCACATCGAACTCAGAATGGCTCATGATCACCTCGACTGAGAGGTCTCCACACTTCGATACTGCTTAGCGAGCCGGTCTAAGATTGAGTTCACGTATTTGTGACCGCCCTCAGCACCAAACTCTGCAGCCAAATCGACGGCCTCTGATAGCACCACACGGTAGGGAATCTCGGGCTTCGAGGCGAGTTCGAAAGCGCCCAGCAAAAGCGTTGCTTGCTCGATCGCATCAATCGCTTCCGAATCGCGATCTAGGAGCGGTTCGATGGCTTCCCAGAGCGCGGTCCGATTGCGAGCAGCGCCCTCGACAAGTTCTGCAAAGTAAGCTGCATCCGCGCGTTTGAAGTCGTTATCCTCAAAAAATTCATCAATGATTTGCCTGACAGGCGCTTCGCTAAATCGCAATTGATAAAGGGCTTGAAGCGCAAAGCGGCGGGCGCGATGACGAGCTGCGGGAGAAGACTTCATCCCATTTTTCTGAGCAAACTGATCATTTCAATGGCTGTCAATGCAGCATCAGCGCCCTTATTTCCTGCCTTTGTGCCCGATCGCTCGATCGCCTGCTCGATCGTATCCGTAGTCAATAGGCCAAAAACGACCGGCTTTTTCGAATTGAGTGCAACCTGAGCAATACCGCTGGCAGCTTGACCCGCCACGTAATCGAAATGCGGCGTACCGCCTCGGATGACAGCGCCAAGAACAATGACTGCCTCACACGCATCTTGCTCAGCCGCTTTCTGCGCTGCGAGGGGGAGTTCAAAAGCCCCCGGGACTTTTACGACGGTGATTTGTTTCTCTTGAACCCCGTGGCGCCTTAGCGCATCCAGCGCGCCTTTCAGTAAGCTGTCCACGACAAACTCGTTGAATCGAGCGACCACAAGGGTGATCGATGCCGTGGTCGCGATTAAATCGCCTTCAATTACTCTGGTCATGCTTGAATTCCGACTCATTTTTGAAATCTAAGGCTGCTACTTCTGCTTCAACCGCTTTGACATCAGCGTCTATGCAGCTTCGCCCATGGGCTCAATTGGCCCTTTTGGCTTGATGATCAGACGCAGATCGGGCCCAAGCTGGCGCACCGATACGATCTCATGCTCTGCGAGGGCGCTCATGTTATCAATTTCCGGCCAGTGAAGTAACGACTTCCCCGGCCCCATCAACTTGGGCGCAAGATAGAGGATTAATTCATCCCAGAGCCCAGATTTGATTAAGCTGCCAGCCAGTGTAGGCCCACATTCGAACAACACTTCACTCATTTCTCGCGCTGCGCAGAGCTTCAACAAAGCCCCCAAATCGAGATAGCCAGATTCGTCGAGTGCGCAGACGATCCCTCGCTCGGCCGAGGCGGTCGCGCCATGGACAATCTCAGTCTTTGGATTGTTCCAGACCTTCGCGTCCAAGGGGGTGCGACCTTTGCTGTCAAGCACCCACACCGGTCGTGGCCGCATCAACCAATCCGGATCAAGGTGAGGCCCGATACTTGCATCTCTCACGGTCAGCGCTGGGTCATCTGTAAGAATCGTCCCAATGCCCGTGATCAACGCTGAACTTCTTGCTCGCCACTTTTGAACGTCCCGACGTGCCGCTGGACCCGTGATCCATCGGCTTTCACCATTCAAGAGTGACGTGCGACCATCCAAAGTGGCCGCGAGCTTAACGCGGACATAGGGCCGCCCGTACTGGTGCAAACTCACATGACCTGGGTTCAATCGTTGGGCGCCCTCTGGATCTGCGTCGCGCTCAACTTCGATGCCTGCCTGCTCAAGCATATCGAACCCTTGACCGCTATTTCGAGGATGAGGGTCCGTCATCGCAGCCACCACGCGCTTAACCCCGGCCGCAATCAGTGCCGCGGCACAGGACGGTGTTCGACCGTGATAACTGCAAGGCTCGAGCGTAACAAAGGCAGTTGCGCCTCTCGCGTCAGGGCCAGCTTGGGCAAGCGCTAGGGCCTCGGCATGGGGCTCGCCCGCCTTCACATGGAAGCCTTCACCTACAACGGATGATCCTTTTACTAAAACGCAGCCGACCCGAGGATTCGGGTCTGTGGTAAATAACCCCTTCTCAGCGAGCCGCAATGCTCGAGCCAGGAACTGTCGATCAAGGTTTTTTTGCACGGGCACCTGGCTTCCTCTTTTGGACTTTATTTCGGCCCATTGAATCGATTTCTCGCCTGAATTCCTCGAGATCCTGAAAACTTCGATAAACGGAAGCAAAACGCACATAGGCCACTTCGTCGAGTCGCCTTAATTCAGTCATCACCACTTCACCTAAATCTCGAGATTTGATTTCTGGCTCACCCGTGGACCGAAGCTCGCTCTTGATATGCGCCAACACAGTCTCAAGCTTCTCCGCGCTCACTGGACGCTTCTCGAGCGCCCGCATCAGACCCGATCTGAGCTTTTCCTCGTTGAAGGGCTCACGTACACCATCGCGCTTAATCACGCGAGGCATAATCAGCTCAGCCGACTCAAAAGACGTAAATCGCTCCCCGCAGGCGAGACACTCACGACGGCGCCGCACTTGATAGCCCTCCGCGACCAACCGCGAGTCATTCACTTTGGTCTCACTGTGCGCACAAAATGGGCAGTGCATATTGAAGGCTCCGATCGATAGGGTTGCTCAGTGTCAAAAGCAACTGATGCATTTTCACATAGATTGCTTAACCGACACACAACCAAGTCGAGGATAAAACGCCCCATATTTCGACGCGACGAGTGCTTTGCGTCACCAAGACTATGATTAAGGGTAAAATACAGCCGTAGGTTCAACGCGCCGGGAACAGATAAAAAGCACTAACGTGCTACGGGATTTGAGCCAAACAGCCCGCGGTCTTACGACAACCCATACTCAATACTCTGGAGGAAAAGTGGCCCAATACGTATTCAC
>CAYZUV010000114.1:0-7158 GCA_964481245.1 uncultured Pseudomonadales bacterium | reverse complement strand
GCCGGGAAACTATTGGCGATCTCAGTAATACCGCCCATGTGCACACTGTGATGATTCCGCCCAGTTAACAGGGATGCTCGGGTGGGCGAACAGAGCGCGGTGGTGTGAAACTGATTAAATTTAAGCCCAGCGCTCGCGACCTTATCGACGCCCGGGCTTGGAATCTCGCCACCGAATGCCGAAAAACTGCCGAATCCCACATCGTCCAACATGACCAGTAATACATTCGGCTTGCCTTTAGCCGGCTGATCAAGGTTCAGTCTCTCAGGCGAGGCATCTTGGTAAAGCCGCTCGATTCGGCCTGAAAAAGCCTCTCCAGGTTTAGGTAACTGCGTCACGGAACCCGTTACTCCTGAAAACTGTCTAAATCAAAACAAGCGAGTATTGCTTGCACATCGGAACTTGACCCACCCTCAAGGGCTGGCTGTTCCGTGAGGACTTGAGACAGTGGAGACTTATTCGATAACAAATCGGCCCATGCGGTCTTCGACAACGTCCATCGCAGACCAGCCGCGTCAGCCGCCGAGGGCACCGCCACTTGATTGCGCAAGGTCAACCCAGCACTTGACCCGTCATCGAAGAAGAAACCAATAGATCCCGTCACACCCTCTGCTTTTTGGTAGTCAAGCAGTACACGAAGCACCGGCACCCACCGCGCGGCCTCTGTGGCGAGCACCTCACCTTTACGAAAGCGATGGACCAAGAAACGAGACAGATCAAGCTTGCCCTCAAGCGACAGGGCTCGGGTAGTGGCCCAATTACGCACGTTGGCAGAGGGCGAGCACTGAGCGATTTGCCTAAGAATCATTGCGAGTGGCTGCGAATCATGGTGACCTCGAGATTCAGCGTGACGATCTAAGAGACTCGCGAGTTCCAGCGCCCAGCGAAAATCCGCTTGGTCGATCGCCTGTTCGGCGAGGCGTTGGACGGCATCTACCCCGCCCATGGCTTTCACCATTTTGTTGGCACGCTCTCGAGGCGGCATAGGAAAGAGATGTCGAGGATCCTCGTCGAACCAGCCGAAGAGTCCGGTATACACCTGGCGCACGTGATGCTCGACCACCCCGTACAACTGCTGGGTTCTGAAATCAGTTTCGAAGCGCTGAGGCAACTGAATCAGCTCGACCAGTTCATCGAGCGTCTTTCCCTTATTGGCGAACCGGACCGTTTGATCCCAGATGAATTGAATCGAGTCGCGATACAACGCGAGCGAGCGTTTGATCTCCTCGCGACCGGAAGACGGCGGCCCGTGCGTACAGATCTGATGCATCGCCTCGAGGCCCATCAGATCATCGAGGCCCTTCAATAGGATGCGAGGATCTCTATATTCCTCGCCACGAATCGCAAAGACATTGAAGAGCGCTGGCCAAAATATGTTGTTCACCGCAAGGTCCAGGGACGGGAACCACAAAGTCACGGAGTCGGTGGCATCCGATGGCGCCATCATGACCTCAACGGGCAAGCCGGCAATCGTCAATTCACAGTTTGATTCGAAGGCGTGGGTCACCAGCATATGGCCGGGGGTAAAGGGTGAGTGATCGGGATTTCTAAAAAACCGCCCGAGCCCCACGTTGACGAGGCCGTCTTCCCCCTCTTCGGGCAGCATCATGCCAAACTGATACACCATCCCTCGTGAGCCTCGCGGTCCCACCTCGCCCCCAAACCGATTCAGATTGGCGGCAATGCCCGCGTGACCATAGATTGGAAATTGCTCATCGCCTCGCTCATTGACGATGGCTCGGGTCCCAGCAACGTAATGAAAATGGGTGTAGATACAAGCAACCACCGGCAGATCCGTCTCGGCTCGCAGTGCGCGGAGGGCATCGCTCATTTCCTCAACGCTTTCCCCCGTATCAATTGCAATGATGCCTTCAGGGCCACGCACAAAGGATTGATTGGATAACCCATTGCCAACAAAGCACCAAGCATGATCACCCACTGAATAGAGCTTGCGCGCTAACCGAGTCGACTGCTCTGCTTGTTGCGGGTGGACGCGTTGCCCTGCATGATCGGTGGTGACTTGCCCTACCCTGAACGCTTCCGTCATGTTCATCTCCTCTAGACCCTTTGCTGGGGCGCTGACAACGCCAAGCAATTGATCGGTTTTTACGGCCTGTGCTGGCCCATTGTATGGACGTTACTTGCTCGTGTCCCCAAGCCCCACCTTCGAATTCAAGCGCCGCCTGAACACGTCAGCACTTCGCCGGTAATGTAATTCGCCTCGGGAAGCGCCATCAAAAGAATCGCGCCGGCGGCCTCGTCAACATGACCCGGACGCCCCAGTGGCACGGTTCGACGCAAGTGTTCGATTTGCTGATTCGATAATCCCACTTTGTAGGCTTGCCCCGCATGCTCAATCGAGGGTGGCGAGTCGTCAAACGCTTGCGTGAGCCGTGTTTCGATGTGCCCGAAGGCGACGGCATTGACTTGCACGTTATAGCGGCCCCATTCCTTGGCCAGCGTCTTGGTTAAACCGACGACGGCCGCTTTGCCTGTGGCATACGCCACCTGAGTTGCGCTCCCTTGAGTCCCACTCACTGAGGAGATGTTAACCACCTTACGAGGCGTCGCAGCTCCGGAGGCCTCGAGTTCCGCGCGGGCGGTGGGGATCATCCAATGGGCGAAGGCTTGCAGTAGCCGAAAGGGGACGGTGGCGTGTATGTCGAGCATGGCTTGCCACTGTGCTTCCGAGTGACGATGCATCGCACCATTCCAGATGTAACCCGCGTTATTCACCACCACATCAATGCGACCGAACTGGGAGAGCGCAGCGTGCACAATGGTCTCAGGTGCATCCAGTTCCGTTAGATCAACAGCCATCACGCCAACCTCTGTTGCCTCTCCCAGAAGCGCTTGGGTCTTCGCGAGGGATACGTCATCAACATCACACAAGAAAAGTGATGCGCCGGCGGCCGCGAATTTTTTCGCCGCTGCTTGCCCAATGCCGCGACCTGCGCCGGTAATCAGCACAACACGGTCTTTAAATGGGTGAGGATTCCAGGCCATAGTGATGGATCTCCTTTCTTGTGCACGCCAACTTTCAGGCCCGCCTTGACATTGGCTCCCTAAACACCGGTTTGGCTCAACACGGGGGACGAAGCATCAAACACCATCCGCTGCTTTACATTCTTTTCCTTGAGTCACCAGATTAACAACGCATCTATCGTTTTGATGCTCCGCGCTCTCGCGACCCTCGAGCTCCCTCCTGTCCGTGGCCATGGCTCTTACACCTCTGACCGAAGCGCTCAATGCTGGACCTTTGTCATGCAACGCGCGTGCACTTGATCGGTCGCTAGCCAGACCGTTTAGACCCGCACGCAGCGTTATTTTGGTGAACGTCTCAGCGCGCCAAACCCATCCAGCACAACGAGCAACAGCCAGCCAAGCCGCGCGACAAGCAAACAGTCTATCGGCCCGAGTATTGCGGTTTTCGTTTTTCGATGAAGGCCTGCATCCCCTCCCTCGCGTCTTCAGTTCGAGAACATAACACCTGATTTCGATTCTCGATGGCCATTGCAGCCTCCAAACCGGCCGCATCCACCGCCATATTCAGCCCTTCTTTGGTCAGCCTCAAGCCCATGGGCGACGCCAACAGCATTTCCTCAGCCAGGTCCTTACCGGCTTGCTTCAATTCATCAAGCGGTACCACCTGAGAGACCAGTTGGGTCGCCAGCGCACGCTCTGCATGGATGAATCGACCGGTGAGCATCAGCTCAGCAGCGAGCGACGTCCCCACCAGTCTGGGCAAAAAATAGCTCGTGCCCATGTCGCACGCGGATAAGCCAATCTTGATAAACGCGGCATTCAAGCGCGCGTTATCTGCTGCAATCCGCACATCACTTGCCAGCGCAAAGGCGAATCCCCCACCACACGCGGCATCCTGAATAATGCTGATAATCGGTTGAGGGCATCGGCGCATGCGGATATAGACTTCGGCGAGATACCCTTGGAATCCCATACCCTGCCCGAAAGGTTGTTTCTCGTTTCGACTGGCTGCGGATTTGATGTCCAGACCCGCGCAGTAAGCTCGGCCCCGCCCGCCCATCACGACAACCCGTGTGGCATCGTTTTCCATCAGGCTATCGAAGTAATGCCTGAGATCGGTCACCATCTGGGTATTGATGGAATTCAGCGCTTCAGGCCGGTTCAACCAAAGCCAGTCGATGGCGCCATCTTGCTCGATCTCAATCGTCTCGTAGTTCATGCCTCATCCTCTATTGGGTGATCCACGATTGTTGTCACTTGCGCATGTGGATCAACTGCTGTCCTAAACACGAGGTAGGCCCTCCCTCGCCATCCTCACCTCCGGATAGTGCAGACATCCCACCTAAAAAGAAAGATTGTTTGCCGGACGCAGGTGCCAGATAAAACCGTCGCCGATGGCTGGGCGCAAGTCGCGGCGGAGTCGCTGGTAATCTTGGAATGGCCCTCAACCGGCAGCGCAGCGCGCGCTACTCCCTTAAGGAAGACAACTTAGAGACAAGCGCTGTGGCCAAACGCCTTTGACCCTAGGGATCCGAATCCAGTGGACGGACTAAGGGCTAAGCGGCTCTCTGCGCAGGGCCCACGAGAGGCCAGAGTCCGCCCTCGCTGACGGCTAGAGGATGGCCAGCAGCAGCGCCGCCACCACCAAGCCAGTGAGCATGCCTGCGTTCTGATACCAGGGCGTCTTGGCAACATCTATCAAGCGCTGATCAATGGTTTGCCTTGGATCAGCACCGTTGCTCACATCGAAAATAACTGGGAACTCGAAGACGCACACATTCACGGCAATGCCTGTCAGCGTCGCCACAATTGCGGCGTACGCATAAGGATTCGCTGCGGGCAAGGCCACGAGCGCAACAAGGACCAACAGCCAATTGGCTGTAGGGCCCCCGACACTCATGGCGAGAAACTGCGCTCGAGAGTTCCCCTCCATTTTAAAATTGAAAAAGAAGAACCCTTTTCGCTCTTTCGACACGGGAGACACGCTACCTGACAGGCGAGCCCCGGTAAAATGGCCCCACTCATGACCAATGCCGCCCAGCATGGTGCCCACAATATAGCCGGCGGCGAGACTTAAGACCGTAATGAGCATGCCAGGCGACTCAGCAAGCCAGACCGCACTCGCACCCCAAAGCAGCAAACCGCCAACAACATATTGCGCATGAGAGAACGCAACATTGCGCAAGCGTTGAAAATCTCTCGCCTTGCGAGCGGCATGATCCACGTCGGAAGAAGCTACGTTGTTGGTTTCTGTTACGGCATCACTTGATAATGTTTGGTCGCTCATATTAGGTCTCATTCAGTCAAGGCGTTTATTTAATCGTTTGAAGTGCATTCATTTCAAGCCACTATTTACCGCCAAAGCGGTGCAAACACCCTAAACCCGATAACTTCAGCGCGCTCAAGCCCCGTTCAGGGTGTTTTCTCAGGCAGTGCGCTCAAGATACTGCCCATGATCGACATGAATCAGTTTGGTTGAATCGCGACGGAGCGCTCAGCAAGACGCTGCTTTCAGGCGACTCGATGCGCTTGGGCAACCCGCAAGCGACTCGATACGCTTGGGCAACCTGTGCCCGAACCTGTGCCTAAATAGGCGCGCCGTGAGGTCTGAAATTCGCACATTGCGGCCAGCGATTGGGTTCAACACTTGTACTTAAAGCTTTGATTCAAAGCTTTGATTTAAAGCTCGCATTTAAGGCATTAATTTAAAGCTGGGGGGTTTAAAGCTGGGGTTTAACAGCCGGGCGTGAACGGCTTGACGCTTGAGCCTTACGGGTTGCCGCTCAAGGCTTGGGGCGGTGGCCTGGCTTTCCAATCACGGGGTGACCCTCATCACGGACTGCACTTGCCCAACGAACAGGGCCCGAATTGAGCCTATCCACCCAAACGCTGAATCAACTGAGCAAAAGGCACTTTCAGCTCGATTTCGAAGCCATCAGGGATCTCTCGCATTTCGAGGGCGCCATTCATCGAGTCCACCATACTTTTCACACCCGCGACCGCGATACCGCGCTCCTGAGCGGTGACATCTGCCGAGCCAAAGAAGTCATTCACGGTCTTAAGCAGCGGCTCATCAACCTCGAGCCCCTGGGTGGACATCGATAGCTGGAACACTTGGTCTTGCCCGGGCGACGCCAAGTCCACGTCAAACATGGTATGCGTGGCAACTTCGCGATCGACAGCCAGCTCCGAGACGAACTGCACCAACGGGAACATCAACACGTTCGGCAACCGAGTTGGCGCCTCCAGTTCAGCTAGCGCATCACTGACATTGACTGAAAAGGTGCTCCCCTCTCGGGCAAAAGCCAGTAACGCCTCTTGAAACTCTCTGAAAATCTCTTTCAATGTCGTGGTGGTCGCAGCACTTTCTGACCGCGCTCCGACAAACCCCTGAACCTTTTGCAGCATATTGGTCGATTCACGAACGGCCTCAAGCACTTTGTTGAGATGCGGCAATTGCGTTTCGGTTGCTTCATCCATGGCAAGGGATGCATATCCTTCGGCAATGCACAACTGATTGTTCAGGCTGTGCGACATCGAACCAATCAGAGAGGAGACGGCCCGAAACTTCTCTTGCGCGATTTGATCGGCCTGGGATTCTCTCAGCGCTGACATCAGATTGAGCGTCTTTTGTCGCTCAACGAAAAGATCCAAAAACACCGCAACCTTGGCCCGGAGTCTCACAGCCTCAAGCGGCTTAAACATCACATCCACTGCCCCAGACTGATAGGCTGATCGGGGTAGCTCCGCCTCTGTGGTATCCGCCGTGAGAAATATGATCGGGGTGAGCGCGTTGTGCTCTGTTTTTCGAATAATTTCCGCCGTTTCGATGCCGTTTCTCTCTGGCATATGAACATCCAAAACAATGACCACAAATTCATCTTCGAGACACGCGGCCTCTGCTGCAAAACCACTCACGGCTTTGACCACGGTGACATCGAAGGGGCGCAACGCAAAATCCAAAAGAATCAAGTTCTCTTGAACATCGTCCACGATTAAAATTTTGGCTTCGCTCATGCTCTTTCACCCCCAATAGCCCCAACACGAATTGATCCCAATTGATCGTTGTGGCGCTCGGCTTGTACCAAGACTTTCTTGCTATCTTAATGTAAGCCTGAGGGCGCGTCACGAAGACCGGCCTCGAGCGCATTAGCCTATGCTCGGTGCACCCTG
>CAYZUV010000113.1:1927-7184 GCA_964481245.1 uncultured Pseudomonadales bacterium | reverse complement strand
GTGACCGGCGTCATCGCGATTTGTATGGAAACGGGTGAAGTTCACTACATCAAGTCTAAGGCGACGGTGCTCGCCACTGGGGGCGCCGGTCGAATTTATGCCTCCACCACCAACGCATTGATGAACACGGGGGATGGCACTGGCATGGCACTTCGAGCCGGCTACGTGATGCAGGATATGGAAATGTGGCAATTCCACCCCACAGGTATTGCAGGCGCGGGAACGCTTGTGACCGAGGGTTGTCGAGGCGAAGGCGGGTATCTCATCAATAAGGATGGCGAGCGGTTTATGGAGCGCTACGCACCTAACGCGAAAGATCTTGCAGGACGAGATGTGGTCGCCAGAAGCATGGTGCTCGAGATCTTGGAAGGCCGCGGAGCCGGTCCTGAAGGCGATCATGTTTTGTTGAAGCTCGATCACCTGGGTGAGGATATTTTGCATTCCCGGTTGCCCGGTATCGTCGAGCTTTCAAAAACGTTCGCTCATGTCGATCCGGTAAAAGAACCGATTCCCGTCGTGCCCACTTGCCATTACATGATGGGTGGGTTGCCGACCAATATTCATGGTCAGGCGATCACCCGAAATGCTGCGGGTGAAGACGAGGCGGTGCCAGGACTCTTTGCTGTCGGTGAAGCTGCTTGTGTTTCGGTCCACGGTGCAAATCGCTTGGGCGGTAACTCACTTCTTGATTTGGTGGTCTTCGGTAGAGCAGCGGGACTCTACATCAATGAAGCCCTGACTCAGGGAATGAGCGCTCGAGCATCGAGCGAAACAGATATCGATGCTGCCACAGCACGGATGCATCGGTGGAATGAATCGTCTGGTGGTGAATCGCCAACTGAACTCAAAAAAGAGTTACAGGCCTGTATGCAGTTGAACTTTGGCGTTTTCCGTAAAGAAGGGCCAATGCAAGAGGGCATTAAAAAGTTAGGTGAGCTGCGGGAGAGAATTGGACAAGCGCACTTGCAAGACAAGTCCAGAGCGTTCAACACCGCGCGTTTAGAGGCTCTTGAACTTGATAATCTGTTAGAAATCGCTGAGGCGACCGCTGTCAGTGCGGAAGGTCGCAAGGAGAGCCGGGGCGCCCATGCTCGAGATGACTTCCAAGAGCGCGACGATGAGCATTGGTTAGCCCATTCAATCTATGATCCTAAGACAAAATCTTTGGGTAAACGAGACGTAAACTTTACGCCCAAGACCATGGAGCGCTTTGAACCAAAAGCCCGTCATTATTGATGGTTTTTGATGACACCAAGGGTCCCATTGGTTGCCCGGGTGTCGTTGACGAATTGATCGACAGGACGTTGAACTAAGAGAGAACAGCACCCCCAAGGTGTTACATAAGAAGGAACTGAGTGATGCAAGTGAGTGTTTATCGCTTCAACCCGGAAACTGACGACCGGCCCTACATGCAGGATTACCAAGTCGATATCCCTGAGGGACGAGATTTGATGGTGTTGGATGTGATGGCCCTGATCAAGGAACAAGACCCTTCGGTGACCTATCGACGCTCCTGTCGAGAGGGCGTGTGTGGGTCGGATGGGGTGAACATGAACGGCAAAAATGGCCTTGCATGTATTACGCCGGTGTCTGAGGTGGCCAAGGGCGGGAAATTAAAGCTTCGTCCGCTGCCAGGACTTCCGGTCATTCGCGATCTCATCGTGGATATGGAACAGTTCTACGAAAACTATCGTCGGGTTGAGCCTTATCTTCAAAACGACACGCTGCCACCCACCAAGGAGCGCCTGCAGTCGCCGGAGGATCGCGAAAAGCTTGATGGCCTGTACGAGTGTATTTTGTGTGCGTGTTGTTCGACTTCGTGCCCAAGTTTTTGGTGGAACCCTGATAAGTTCATCGGTCCCGCGGGACTGCTTCAAGCCTACCGTTTCATCGCGGATAGTCGAGATACGGCTACGGAAGAGCGGTTGTCCAATCTTGAAGATCCATTCAGTGTGTTTCGGTGTAGAGGCATCATGAATTGCGTGAGTGTTTGTCCTAAGGGACTCAACCCAACACGTGCGATTGGTCATATTCGAACGATGCTGCTCGAGCGCGCAGTTTAGAGAAGAATTTTTAACTCATCGGTTGGGGCTGCTGCCGAGGAGCGTTACAATAGATCGCTCTGTGAGAGTGGCAGCCTATGACCCCCAAATCTATGGCCGAACTATGGCAATCCAGCCATATTTCTGGCGGCAATAGCGCTTACGTTGAATCCCTTTTCGAGGATTTTCTTCAAGATCCTCTAGGCTGCCCAGAGCCTTGGAAGTCTTATTTCGAAGGCCTTCCTCAATTGCAAGTTGAGCAAGGCTCGGATCTCTCGCACGCGACAGTTCGCGACCACTTCCTCCTGCTCGCTAAGAATCAGTCACGGGTGGTGCCCGCGCCGGCGTCCTCTGTGTCCGCGCAACACGAGCGCAAGCAATTCGCGGTTGGCGAGCTGATTAATGCCTACCGGAGACGAGGTCATCTGAAGGCCACCCTGGATCCGCTTGGACTCGCGCCTAAACAATCGGTGCCCAGTCTAGAACTGGGCTTTCATGGATTATCGCTCGCAGATATCGATACCCGATTTCAACTGGGTTCACTCGCCATAGGCCAAAGCGAAGCGACGCTGAGTGAAATTATTCAAGTGCTGGAAACCACCTACTGCGGGGCGATTGGTGCTGAATTCATGCATATCACTGACCAACTCGAACAAAGTTGGGTTCAGGAACAGATGGAGACTACCCAAACCCATCCTTATTATGGGCACGGCACCCGCCGACGATTGCTCGACCGGATTCTCGCTGCCGAAGGACTTGAGCTCTATCTAGGGAAAAAATATCCAGGAACCAAGCGGTTTGGGCTGGAGGGCGCCGAGACCTTTATCTGCTGCCTAGCGGAATTGATCCACCGTGCAGGAACCCATGGAGTCAAAGAAACGGTCATCGGCATGGCCC
This sequence comes from uncultured Pseudomonadales bacterium, assembly GCA_964481245.1. Lineage (GTDB taxonomy): Bacteria > Pseudomonadota > Gammaproteobacteria > Pseudomonadales > Azotimanducaceae > UBA9926. The sequence continues at coordinate 4,245 of CAYZUV010000113.1, read as the reverse complement.
ACCGAGGCCGGCTGAATGTACTGATTAATTTGATGGGCAAAAACCCAGCAGAGCTTTTTGATGAGTTTGAGGGTCGATACCAGGACACGGTTTCCTCTGGCGATGTTAAATATCATCAAGGGTTCTCTTCGAACCTGATGACCCCCGGTGGCGAAATGCACCTCGCTCTCGGATTTAACCCCAGTCACCTGGAGATCGCGGCGCCCGTTATAGAAGGCTCGGTCCGGGCGCGCATGGATCGAAGAAACGATGTGCTAGGTGATCAAGTGCTTGCCATTAATGTTCATGGCGATGCTGCTTTTGCAGGTCAGGGCGTGGTGATGGAAACCTTCCAGATGTCGCAAACGAGAGGTTTCTATACCGGCGGCACGATTCACGTGATCATCAATAACCAAATTGGCTACACGACCCACCAACAAATCGACGCCCGCTCAACGCATTACTGCACGGAAGTGGCCAAGATGATCCAGGCACCGGTTTTTCACGTGAACGGTGACGAACCTGAAGCAGTGCTCTTTGTTTCCCAGTTAGCGCTCGATTACCGGATGAAGTTTAAAAAGGACGTCATCATCGACATCGTGTGTTATCGGCGTCGGGGACATAATGAAGGCGATGAACCAGCCATCACTCAGCCAGTGATGTACGACAGGATTCGTTCGCATCCGACGACATTGAGCCAGTATTCACAAAAACTGATTCAGGAAGGGGCGATAGAGCTTGCGGAATACGAGCGGCGAATTTTGGCTTATCGGGATGCGCTGGACGAAGGCAGTGCGGTGGCATGGGATTACCTGAAGGAGCCCGATACTTCGCTCTACGTGGATTGGACACCACACCTGAACCCGGATCGAAATCAAAGCGTGATGACCCATGTGAACGCTGCTCGATTCAAAACCTTGGGGCAATCGGTTCTGGCATTGCCACCTGAATTCAAAGTGCATCGACAGGTGCAACGCATTTTGGATGAGCGTTTGGCGATGAACGAAGGCGCTCAGCCCTTTAATTGGGGGTTTGCTGAAATCATGGCGTACGCCACGTTGCTTGATGAGGGGTACCACATCCGACTCACTGGTCAGGATGTGGGGCGAGGGACCTTTGCCCACCGCCACGCCGTACTCCACGAGCAAGTCACAGGGGACGCCTTCATGCCGTTGGCCGCCCTTAACGTTCCCGGCGAAATTAATCTTTACGACTCACTGTTATCAGAAGAGGCCGTGCTTGCGTTCGAATATGGTTATTCGCAGACCAGTCCTCGAACGCTAGTGATTTGGGAAGCTCAGTTTGGTGATTTTGCGAACGGCGCGCAGGTGGTGATTGACCAATTCATTACCAGTGGAGAGCAGAAGTGGGGTCGGATGTCTGGGCTCACGATGCTTTTGCCGCACGGCTATGAGGGTGCCGGACCTGAGCATTCGTCGGCACGGCTTGAGCGCTATTTGCAGTTGTGCGCAGAGCACAATATTCAAGTGTGTGTCCCCAGCACGCCGTCGCAGATTTTTCATGTCTTGCGGCGGCAAATGCTGAATCCTGCGAGAAAACCATTGGTGATCATGTCGCCAAAAAGCTTGCTGAGGCATCCCCGCGCTGTGTCCGACCGTGATGCATTCACGGAAGGTCAATTTCATGAAGTGTTGGCCGACGCCCATGCGCTCTCGCCTCCCGGTGACGTCGAGCGTTTGGTGCTTTGCAGTGGCAAGGTCTACTACGATTTGATTGAGGCGCGGGAGTCGCTTGGCCTTGACAGGGTGGGCATCCTCAGAATTGAGCAGCTGTACCCATTCCCCGAAGGCCCGCTTAGCGAAATGTTGGCTCAGTACGATCACGTGAAAGAAACCGTTTGGTGCCAAGAGGAGCCTATGAATCAGGGCGCCTGGTATAGCAGTCAGCATCACATGAGACGCGTGCTCCGTCTCCATTACCCCGATTTGATGCTGACGTACGCAGGCCGTCGAGCGTCTGCCGCTGCAGCAGCAGGGAATATGGGGCTGCACACCAAGCAACAACATGAGCTGATTGATCTCGCGCTGAAAGGCGATGGCACTGAGGTGTTGGAATGATAGGGCAAGGCCTTCGGCGCACGCTCGAAGAGGATGAGGGCGTTGGCAAGCGGTGATCGAACCCAAGTTGCGGGCAATCACGAGCCAAAATAGCCGCCAAAGCGCCGAGGACAGAGGGATGCGGGGCAAGCTTCTGGGTCTACCTGAGGGGTTGATCACAGAACAGGGCTGCGTTGTTCAAAACCTGCCGACCGGGCACGGCGTGCTGATTGGAGCAGTGTCAGTCTCCCTTAGGATGCGTGGTGCGTCGTGCAAGAACGC
>CAYZUV010000113.1:0-1827 GCA_964481245.1 uncultured Pseudomonadales bacterium | reverse complement strand
GTAAAGAGCTGTAAAGAGCCGTAAAAAGGAAGCAGTATGGAAATTAAAGCGCCTGTGTTCCCTGAGTCCATCAATGATGGTGAGGTTGCAACCTGGCACGTTGTGCCAGGGGAGCCCGTTCGTCGAGACCAAGTGTTGGTGGATATTGAGACGGATAAGGTGGTTTTGGAGGTGGTGGCGCCCTCAGATGGCAGTGTCACTGAGATCGTTAGGGCCGAGGGAGACATCGTCACATCTGAAGAGGTGCTGGCTCTGTTTGCTGCCGGAGAGGCGGTTTCCAAGGCCGCCTCTCAGCCCGAGTCGGCTGACCTCGAATCTGAAACTCCGGAAGCCCTTGATGAAAGCTCGCAATTAGCCAGTCCGTCTGCGAGAAAACTCGCTGATGAGTCAGGGATTGATTTAGCCGATGTCGAGGGCACGGGTAAGCGAGGTTTGGTGACAAAGGATGACGTGCTGCGCAGGGTCGCCGCCGCGCAAGACATTGGCAGCAAAATAGCGACCCCACCCTCAGATCCAACACAAGGTGCGTCCCTTCATTCCAGTAGTGATCGGATAGAGCGGCGTGTCCCAATGACCCGTCTTCGGGCGACGATTGCCCGTCGGATGGTAGAGGCGCAGCAGACGGCTGCTATGTTAACCACCTTCAACGAGGTGGATATGAGCGGGATTATGGAACTTCGGGCCCGCTATAAGGAAGCCTTTGAACGTGCCCATGATGGGACTCGGTTGGGGTTTATGTCGTTCTTCGTGAGGGCGGCCACCGAGGCTCTGAAGCGCTTCCCAGCGGTAAATGCCTCCATCGATGGTTCGGACATCGTTTACCACGGTTATCAAGATATTGGAGTTGCCGTTTCCTCAGATCGGGGGCTCGTGGTGCCTGTGATTCGTGATGCCGACAGCCTGTCTTTGGCTGAAATCGAAGATCAGATTCGCTTATATGGAGAGAAAGCAAGGGACGGTAAGCTCGGTATTGACGAGATGACCGGCGGCACTTTCACCCTATCCAATGGCGGCGTATTTGGGTCGCTCCTATCTACACCGATTTTGAACCCGCCGCAGACCGCGGTGTTGGGTATGCATAAAATTCAGGAACGACCGGTGGCGATCAAGGGTGAGATTGTGATCAGACCGATGATGTATTTGGCCTTGTCCTATGATCATCGATTGATTGATGGTCAAGAGGCTGTTCGCTTTTTGGTGACCATCAAGGACTTCCTCGAAGAACCCGCCCGTATTTTGTTAGATATTTGAGGTCAGTCATGAAAGAGTTTGATGTTGTCGTCATCGGCGCCGGGCCAGCCGGCTACCATGCAGCCATTAGAGCCAGCCAAATGGGGCTGAGTACTGCGTGTATCGATGCATGGGTTGATCAAGAAGGCGCCGCGAGACCGGGGGGAACCTGTCTCAATGTGGGTTGTATCCCATCGAAGACCTTGCTGGACATTTCGCATAAATATGCCAGCGCCCAGCATGATTACGGAGCTTTAGGTATCAAGACCGGTAAGGTGTCGCTCGACGTGGATCAAATGCAAGCGCGCAAGCGCCAGGTCGTAGGACAGCTGACTCAGGGTGTTTCGGGACTCCTAAAATCGAATCAAGTAACGCTCATTACGGGTCAAGCGGTCGTGCAGTCACCAACCGAAGTAGCTGTCACCTTGCCCAAGGGCGAGGTCGATCATATTCAAGCGAAAGCGATGGTTTTGGCGCCTGGTTCCAAGCCCGTCGTGATACCGCCATGCCCGGTCGATCATGAGGTGATCGTTGATTCCAGTGGCGCCTTAGATTTCGACACCGTCCCAAAGCGGTTGGGCATCATTGGCGCTGGGG
>CAYZUV010000112.1:0-7241 GCA_964481245.1 uncultured Pseudomonadales bacterium | reverse complement strand
AACTTGGCCCCACGAATCGCGGCAAGGCTCAAAGTGATGAGCCAGATGGATATCTCTGAGCGACGGGTACCCCAAGATGGGCGTATCAAACTTAAGGTCTCCAAGACTAAATCCATCGATTTCAGGGTTAACACCCTGCCCGTTCTCTTCGGTGAGAAAATCGTGCTTAGAATCCTGGATGCAAGCTCCGCCAAGATGGGCATCGATGCTCTCGGCTATGAAGATGATCAAAAGGCCCTTTATCTGGATGCGCTCAAGAAGCCTCAAGGCATGTTTTTGGTCACTGGACCCACAGGTTCCGGAAAGACGGTGTCTCTTTATACCGGACTCAACATTCTCAACACGCCAGAGCTCAATATCTCGACAGCTGAAGATCCGGTCGAAATCAATCTGGATGGCATCAACCAGTGCCCGGTCAATGCAAAAGTTGGCTTAACCTTCGCTGAAGCGCTGCGCTCGTTTCTACGACAGGATCCTGACATCATCATGGTGGGTGAGATACGCGACCTGGAAACCGCAGAAATTTCCATTAAAGCCGCGCAAACCGGCCACATGGTCATGTCAACGCTCCATACCAATTCAGCTGCCGAAACCATTACCCGTCTGAGAAATATGGGGGTCCCTGCGTTTAATTTAGCCACTTCGATCAACTTGATCATCGCCCAACGCCTTGCCAGACGACTCTGCAGCTGCAAAGAGGCGCTGGAGATCCCTGACAGTGCACTTCTAGAACAGGGTTTCACCGAAGCTGATATTGGCGAGGGCTTCACCGTCTATGGACCCAAAGGCTGTGATCTGTGCAATGGCGGCTATAAGGGGCGTGTCGGCATTTACGAAGTCGCCAAAATTACCGACAAAATCGCCAAGATCATCATGGAGGATGGCAACTCCATTGAAATTGCCGAGGCCTGCCGAGAGGAAGGCTTTAATAATCTGCATCGCTCGGCGCTCATCAAGGTAAAAAATGGGCTCACCAGTCTCGACGAAGTCAACCGCGTCACGAGTGGCCACTAAGATGGATCATCCTGATGGCTGAAGAACTCATATTCAATTGGACGGGGACCAACCGCTCAGGCAAAAAGCTCACCGGCGAAATGAAAGCGGTGAGCATTGCATCTGTTAAGGCTGTGTTGAAGAAACAAGGGATCACAGCGAAAACGGTCAAAAAACAAGGCAAAAGCCTCTTCTCGATGGGGGCGAAAATCACTCCAGCAGATATCGCGATCTTCACTCGCCAACTCGCGACCATGATGAAAGCGGGTGTGCCGCTCGTTCAATCTTTTGAGATCGTGGCGGGCGGCGTTGAAAACGCTGCCATGAAAGATCTCATCAGAAAAATTAGCTCGGAAGTGTCGGGCGGCAACAGCTTCGCAAGTGCGATCCGCGCCCAACCGCGAGAGCATTTCGATGATTTGTTCTGTAATCTCGTTGACGCTGGCGAGCAGTCCGGCGCGCTCGAGACCATGTTGGATCGTCTGGCCACGTATAAGGAGAAAACAGAAGCGCTCAAAGCAAAGATCAAAAGCGCGATGAACTACCCCATTGCCGTCCTGGTGATCGCAGGCATTGTCACGGGCATTCTCCTCGTCAAAGTTGTGCCGCAATTTGAGATGGTGTTCAGTGGTTTTGGTGCCGATCTGCCGGCATTTACCCAAATGGTGGTGAATGCATCTGAATTCATGCAGGCCTGGTGGCTTGTGATTCTCCTAATCATTGGAGGCCTCTACGCAGGCTATAAGCAAATCCATAAACGCTCACAGAAGTTTCGAGACGGCCAAGAAAAACTCTCGCTTAAAGTACCCATTATCGGTGATTTACTCGATAAGTCCTGCGTTGCACGCTTCACGCGTACTCTCTCAACAACGTTTGCCGCCGGCGTACCTTTGGTTGAGGCGCTTGATTCAGCAGCAGGCGCTGCAGGCAACGTGGTCTACTATGATGCGATCATGCAAATCAAAACCGATGTCTCAAGCGGCACACAGCTTGCTGATTCCATGAGGGCAGCCGATTTATTTCCGAGCATGGTCGTGCAGATGGTGGCGATCGGTGAGGAATCGGGTGCGCTCGATTCAATGCTCGAAAAATCAGCCACTTATTATGAGGATATGGTCGACGTTGCGGTCGATGGTCTGACTTCTCTGATTGAGCCCTTCATCATGGCTTTTTTGGGCGTCGTGGTTGGCGGCATGATGGTTGCGATGTATCTACCTATCTTCCAGATGGGTGGTGCGATCAGCGGCTGAAACAGCCCAATGTTTGAAACGCTCAGTCTCTATCAAGCGGCCTTTCCGATCGGCACAAGCATCTTAGTCATGATATTTGGCCTGCTCGTTGGCAGCTTTCTCAATGTCGTGATTCACAGACTCCCAATCATGCTGGAGCAATCCTGGAGAGCGGAGGCTGCAATCATTCTCGACCAGCCGCAGACCGAGGGCGATACGCTTTCTTTGTGGGGCCCCAGATCAAAGTGCCCAGACTGTCACGAAACTATATCGGGCTTCGATAACATTCCGATTATAAGCTTTGCGGTCTTGCGAGGTCGCTGCCGCCACTGTTACGCGCGCATCTCATATCGCTACCCGTTAGTGGAGTTACTCGCTGGCCTATTGACCCTCGCCGTGGTGTTGGTCTTCGGCTTTTCTTGGTCGATGATTGGCGCACTGTTGCTAACTTACAGCCTGCTTTCGCTCACCTTTATCGATTTTGACTGCCAACTCTTGCCCGACCAAATTACCCTTCCAGGTTTGTGGCTTGGACTTCTTTTCAACCTCAAGAGCACTTTCTGCTCGATCGAGGAGGCCGTTATTGGGGCCATCGGAGGTTATCTATCGCTATGGCTCGTTTATCAGGGCTTCAAACTGGCGACCGGCAAAGAGGGCATGGGCTACGGAGACTTCAAACTACTCGCGCTCCTGGGCGCCTGGTTTGGCTGGATGGCATTGCCCGGCCTTGTTTTGATTTCATCCGCGGCTGGCGCGATCATCGGCATCACGCTCATCCTGCTCGGACGCTCTCGGGATGAAGCCATCGCCTTCGGGCCCTATCTTGCCCTTGCTGGACTGACGATGCTGTTCTTCAAGACGTCTGTCATGGGTCTCTATCTGCCCCCAGGCGTGCACTGATGGCTGATTACGTTGTCGGCGTCACGGGAGGCATTGGCAGTGGGAAAACCACTGTTACGGACTGCTTCGCTGAACTCGGTATCGTGATCGCAGACGCCGATGAGGCTTCGAGGAAGATCGTCGAACCAGGCCAGCCCGCACTCAAGGCTATTGCTAGTTATTTCGGCCATGACGTACTAGATGAAACAGGTCAGCTCAATCGGAAAAAACTCCGAGAAATCGTCTTCAATGATGTCTCGAAGCGCAAAGCGCTGGAAGGTTTCACGCACCGACCAATCATGGACGAATTACAAAGGCAGCTTAATGATGCAAAGGGGGAATACGCGATGCTCGTTCTCTCTGCTGGGCTAGGGACCTCGCCGCTTATTCATCGGATGCTGGTGGTCGATGCTGAGGAACCCATTCGTATTCAACGCGTCATGATCAGAGATGGAAGTTCAGAAGCCCTGATTCGCCAAATCTTGCGAAGTCAGCCATCCTCAGAGCAACGGCGCGCCATTGCGGATGATATCATCGAAAACAACGCAGACATTGACCAAGTGAGAGTGGACGTGTCAAGGCTACACGCACGCTATCTGGAGTTCGCGCGCGCATGACCGATGCCATCGTAAAGTGCCCGAGTTGCGGAAAGGCAGTGGCTTGGATCGCCTCCAGTAAGTTTCGCCCATTTTGCTCCGAGCGATGCAGCACACTTGACCTTGGAGCTTGGGCAGACGAAAAACACCGAATCCCCTCCGATTCAGACCATGATGACGTGACCTCAGAGGATCTTGATCAAGATTGAGAAGCATCCGAAGGATGACTCGTCAGGTGCGATATTCCGCATTGATTTTGACATACTCATGGGAGAGATCAGACGTCCAAACCGTCTCACTCCCGTCGCCCTGGTTCATCTCGACCCGAATCTCGATTTCTTCTTTCTTCATAGCCGTTGCGCCCAGCGCCTCAACATATTCAGCGTGTTTCATTCCGGCTTGCATTAAACAAACATCGTTGATGAAGATGTCGATCTTTGCCACGTCAATCTCACAGTCAACCTTACCAATCGCCATGACCAAGCGACCCCAGTTGGCATCTTCAGCAAATATGGCTGTCTTGACCAATGGCGAGTTTGCGATGCTCAGGGCGACCGTTAACGCTTCATCATTCGAGGGCGCACCATTTACCATGACCGTCACAAACTTGGTTGCTCCCTCACCATCTCGAACCAATGATTGCGCCAGATCGATCATCAAATCGGTTAATGCATCCTGAAACAGCGACTCTGATTCGCTGCCTGGAATCAGAACGACCCCGGATTGGCCAGTCGCCATCAACACACATGCATCGTTCGTTGAGGTATCACTGTCGACGGTCACTCGATTAAGCGATTGATCCGCAGCTTCCTGTAGGAGCACCTTAAGACTCTCGGCATCCGTCGCCACATCGGTGCCAATAAAACACAACATGGTTGCCATGTTCGGCTGAATCATCCCTGCGCCCTTGGCCATACCGGTGAGCGTGACAGACCGACCATCGATCTCTATTTGTCTGGATTTGACTTTAGGCACCGTGTCAGTCGTCATAATCGCTTGGGCAGCTGCGTGCCAAGCGTCCGAATGCAACTTGCTTACGAGCTTCGGTATCGATTGCCTAAAGGGCTCAATGGGCAGTCGCTCGCCAATCACCCCAGTGGAAAAAGGCAACACTTGCTCCGATCGAACACCTGTCGCATCCGCAACTATTTCACACGTGGCCTTCGCATCTTCGAGCCCCAGGTCACCCGTCGCAGCATTGGCATTCCCTGAATTGATGAGTAGATACCGAGGTGCGGCATTTTTCAGGTTAGCGCTCGCAAGCAAGACCGGTGCCGCCTTAAAGTGATTTTTGGTGAAAAGACACGCGGTCTGGGTCTCGGCGGCACATTCAATCAGCACCATATCGTCTCGGTTTTGATACCGAACACCTGCCGCTTGCGTCGCTAAACGAATGCCTGGCACAGGTGCGGCTTCCCAACCCACAACCCCCACAACCACTAAGAGAGCTTTCCGTGGCAGGCTTTATATTTCTTGCCAGAACCGCAAGGGCAAGGTTCATTTCGGCCCACTTTTCGATCTTGACGCACGAACGGTGAGGAGCCAGCAGATTCTTCACTCGCAGGCTCACCCGGCGAATTGGCTTTCTCAAACTGCATCCGTGTTCGCTCAGCCTCTTGCCTACGTCTTGCTTCCATAGCTTCGACATCAGCTTCGGTTTTGAACTGAACCCGGCTCAAAAACCGGATCACTTCAAACTTAACGTTTTCAAGCAACCCTTCGAACAGTTCAAAGGCTTCACGCTTGTATTCTTGCTTTGGCTGTTTTTGCGCATAGGCCCGGAGATGGATGCCTTGTCTCAAATAATCCATGGATGCCAAGTGTTCCTTCCAAAGATTATCTAAGATGTCCAACATAACCCGTTTCTCGAACCGTTTGATATCGGGTCCAACTTCAAGCGCCTTGGCATTGTAGGCCGACTTTGCTTCAGCCAGAATTCGGTCAATCAGGCCATGTTCTTCAAGACGCTCATCTTCATCCAACCACCGTTGAATAGGTAATTCGAGCCCAAAATCCGCCATCAACGATTGCGTTAGACCAGAGATATCCCATTGTTCGGCCAGACTCATTGGCGGCACGTACTGATGGACGGCTGCCATAATCACGTCTTGCCAGAGCACATCGAGCGTCTCCGACACCTCGTCGGCCGCCATAATTTCGTCACGTTGCCGGTAAATCATCTGACGTTGATCATTGGCCACGTCGTCGTATTCGAGCAGCTGTTTACGGATGTCGAAGTTTCTAGCTTCGACTTTACGCTGCGCGCGCTCGATTGAGCTGGTCACCATTCTCGCTTCAATGGGGACCCCTGGCTCTCCAAGATTTTGCATCATCGCCCGCATCCGATCAGACGCGAAGATTCGCATTAAGTCGTCTTCCAGGGACAAGTAAAATCTTGAAAATCCGGGATCGCCTTGACGACCTGCTCGACCCCGAAGTTGGTTGTCGATCCTGCGACTTTCATGACGCTCAGTACCGATGACATGCAGGCCACCCGCGTCCAAGACCAATTGATGTCTTTTTTTCCACTCATCTTTAATGGCATCAACTTGCGCTGACGATGCTTCACCGAGATCAGCCACCTCGGCTTCCCAACTCCCACCAAGAATAATGTCAGTCCCACGACCCGCCATATTGGTGGCTATGGTGACGCTTTCAGGTCGACCCGCTTGAGCAATGATTTCTGCCTCTTGCTCATGGAATTTGGCATTGAGCACGTGATGCTTAATGCCTTTTTTATTGAGCAATTGAGATAAGAGCTCTGAGGACTCAATTGATGCAGTGCCGACTAGCACGGGTGCTCTTGAAGCTTTGATTTCAAGGATCTGCTCAACAATCGCTTCGTACTTCTCGGGTTTAGTCATATAGACCCGATCGTTCAAATCTCGACGAATCATGGGCAGGTTGGTGGGAATCACGACCACATCTAGGCCATAAATTTGTCTAAATTCAAAAGCTTCCGTATCCGCAGTGCCGGTCATCCCAGCCAGTTTTTGATAAATCCGAAAGTAATTCTGAAAAGTGGTGGACGCCAACGTTTGGCTTTCATTGGTGATCGTCACACCTTCTTTGGCCTCAATCGCTTGGTGTATTCCGCCCGACCACCGACGACCTGGCAAGGTGCGCCCGGTGTGCTCGTCGACAATCACAATTTCATTGTTCTGCACGATGTAATCCACGTCGCGCTGGAATAGTGCCGATGCCTTCAGGGCAGATTGCACATTGTGAAGCAGTGACAAATTTGCGGTCCCGTAGAGTGAATCGCCCTCCGCGAGGAGACCGAACTGCTGGAGAAGTTTTTCTAACTTCTGGTGTCCCTCTTCTGTGATCTCGATATCCCGCTGTTTCTCATCAACATAAAAGTCGCCAGAAGGAATTCTCTCTTCCAGCACGTCTTCTTCGGTTCGCTCCTGGCGAGTCAACCTCGGAATGAGCTGATTAATCGTTCTGTAGATCTCCGCACTATTCTCTACACCGCCAGAAATAATAAGCGGCGTTCTAGCCTCATCGATCAAGATGGAATCGACTTCATCCACGATGGCGT
>CAYZUV010000111.1:1586-7326 GCA_964481245.1 uncultured Pseudomonadales bacterium | reverse complement strand
GAATCAGTTCGCTTGTTTTGCTTTCGCCTCGCGTCGACGCGCATGGAGGACGGGTTCTGTGTACCCATTGGGTTGTTCGGTCCCTTTGAAGATCAGGTCACAGGCGGCCTGGAATGCAACGCTCTGATCAAAGTCGGGTGCCATGGGTTGGTAGTGCTGATCATGGGCGTTTTGTGCGTCCACAACCGCCGCCATCTTCTCGAGAACCGCGCGGACCTCAGATTCAGAACAAAGACCGTGATACAGCCAATTGGCTATGTGCTGAGAAGAGATCCGAAGCGTCGCTCGATCCTCCATGAGACCAACATTATGAATGTCCGGGACTTTGGAGCAACCGATCCCCTGATCAACCCAGCGCACCACATAACCCAAAATACCTTGGGCATTATTCTCAAGCTCTTCTGCAATGTCGTGGCTCGATAGATTTTCGCCCGCCAGGAGAGGAATCGAGAGCAGTGACGCCATTGAGGCTCGTTGACGGCCCAGAATCATCGATTGCTGGTCGGCAACATTAATTTCATGGTAATGGGTTGCATGTAGCGTTGCAGCGGTAGGTGATGGGACCCAAGCGCAGTTGGCGCCCGCCATCGGATGCACGATCTTTGCGGTCATCATCTGTGCCATCTCATCAGGCATCGCCCACATGCCCTTCCCAATCTGTGCGCGCCCTTTGAATCCAGACGCGAGCCCCTGGTCCACATTCCAATCTTCGTAGGCGAGAATCCAATCCTGCTGCTTCATGGCCGCTTTTCGGACCACAGGGCCTGCCAACATACTGGTATGGATCTCATCACCTGTGCGATCAAGAAACCCCGTGTTAATAAAAATGACGCGATCTCGCGCCTCGTAAATACACCGTCGAAGATTCAGCGTCGTTCGTCGCTCCTCGTCCATAATGCCCACCTTGAGTGTGCGGGGGGCTAAGTCCAGGTAACGCTCAATGGCCGCAAACAGGTCTACCGTAAAGGCCACTTCCTCGGGGCCGTGCATCTTGGGCTTCACGATGTAAACACTACCCGTTCGCGAGTTGATTCGAGAGGTTTTTCCTTCCAGGTTGTACTTCGCGATGGTGCTGGAAAAGTACCCATCGAGTATGCCCTCAGGCGCCTCCGAACCATCCGATAAAAGCACCGCATCGCTGGTCATCAAGTGACCTACATTCCGAATCAGAAGCAAGCTCCTACCTGGCAGCACCAGTTCGTGCCCATCTCGGTGCGTATAAACTCGGTCTGGCGCCATTTCGCGTGTCATGGTCTGACCGTCCTTCTCGAACGTTTCGCATAAATCGCCACGCATCAGTCCGAGCCAGTTCCGATAGACCAGCGTTTTGTCCTCGGCATCCACCGCAGCGACGGAATCCTCACAGTCCTGAATGGTGGTGATGGCTGACTCAAGGACGACGTCTTTGACCGACGCCTTGTGCGCACGACCCACGTGATGATCGGGGTCTATTTGGATTTCGACGTGCAACCCATGATTGACGAACAATAAAGCGTCAGGCGCATCCAAGGCCCCTTGATATCCAACATACTGATCAGGTTTCTTGAGTCGGGTTTCACTCTCATCATCGAACCGAACAACCAATTCATCGTCGCCAATACCATAGTGCGCCACGTCATTATGTGACCCTGTCGCCAGAGGCAATATGTCGTCTAGTATGTCCGCCGCTCGCTGGATGACCAGCTCACCTCGGGCAGGGTTGTAGGCTTTGCCTTTCTCCGTGCCGGGCCCTTCTTCAATCAAGTCGGTGCCATAAAGCGCATCAAAGAGAGAGCCCCAGCGGGCGTTCGCCGCATTCAGAGCGAACCGGGCATTCATGATCGGCACCACGAGCTGAGGGCCTGCAATCAAAGCGATTTCGTCATCCACGCCTGTGGTTTCGATCTCAAATGGCTCGACGTCCGCTTCCAGGTAGCCAATACGTCGGAGAAAACCCTCGTAATCCCCCTGAACTAGAGGGCGACCCGACATCGATCGATGGTAGTTGTCGAGTTCCAACTGAATCGCATCTCGCTTGGCAAGCAGGGATCGATTTTTCGGCGCGAATTGCTTGAGCAACGACTCTAGGTTCGACCAGTAAGCCGCCGCATCCATTTCAAGCTCAGGCAGCACTTCGCTCACGATAAACGTATGCAATTCTTTTGCGATCTGGAGGTCACCTTCCTTGACGTAACGCGTCATTTCCCGCCCCATTCGTGACTTTTAAAGAGCCGCCAAGTGTACACACTTGCCGGCTAATTATGAATGTTAGGGGCTTGCTTAGAGGCCTGGAACGCATTCACTGGCCGCTGTTTTGACGAGTGACGATCCACACCCGTCGCCAAGAAACTGCAAAAGCCACCCTCTGACACCCATCGCTAGAATGAAGTATTCTGAGTCGTAAGAATTAAGAGGGCATGGGCATGCTCGCTCATCGGCTAAGAAGGTGTTGTTTATCGGTCCCTGGTAGTCACAACAAAATGTTGGCTAAAGCCGCTACCTTAGCAGTTGACCAAATTGTGATTGACCTCGAGGACGCGGTTGCACCCGACCAGAAGGCGAGCGCTCGAGAAAAAACCCTCGCGGCGCTGGCCACCCCCTGGCAAGCGGCGTCGGTGACCGTGCGGATCAACGGCGTGACTTCACCCCATTGCCTACGCGACGTCATTGCGCTCTCCGAGTCGGAGCGCCCTGGTGGCCAGGCCATTGCCTCGCTCATCTTGCCTAAAACGCAAGACATCGGGCATATCGATTTTGTCGCGAAGTTGATGGATCAACTTGAAGTAGATGAAAACCCTAGTGCAGCCCAATCCATTGAAGCGTTGATTGAGGACGCCGAGGGTATGATTAACGTCAACGACATCGCCCTCGCAAGCGAGCGCATTGAGGCTCTGATCTTCGGTATGGGCGATTTCGCCGCAGCGCAGGGCATCCAAACCACCGTCATTGGCGATCAGTCTGACTACGCAGCGGATCTTTGGCACTATCCGCGATATCGACTCATCATGGCCGCAAGGGCTGCTGGCATTGCCGCTGTCGATGGGCCCTATGCTGCCTTCCGCGACTTGGACGGCCTCACGAGAGACTGTCGAACGGCGCGCCTCCTCGGTATGAATGGCAAATGGGCCATCCATCCAGACCAAGTCGCACGCATTACAGAGATTTTTTCACCCACTCAAGCGCAGGTTGATATGGCGAGAAAACAAAAAGCTGCCTTTTTAGCTGCACTCGCGGCCGGCCAAGGCGCAGTCGCAGTGGACGGCGCAATGGTCGATCAAGCTGCGATTAACCTGCTCGAGCCTCTGCTTGCAGAAGCTGAATCACTGGGGATGTAACAGACCATCGCGCTTAGGATCAGATACGGCCTCCAAACCCGTACCGTTAAGGTTCACGTATATCCATTGAATCAATAGATTGAGCCCTAGTGTGCCAGAAGGACCCGAAATACATCGCGTGGCCAATCAACTGGCAGACGTTTTAGTTGACCAGGGCCCTTGCGAAGTCCGCGTGTTGTATCCGCCAGCCGCCCACGCCGAACAGATCTTACAAGGACGGCGGGTTACCTCGGTCACTTCCCACGGCAAAGCGTTATTGATCCACTTCGAAGAAGGACTAACGCTATATAGCCACAACCAGCTATATGGAATCTGGCAGATCACCGAACCTCGCGCGCCAACGTTCCCGAATCGACGCTTGAGAGTTGAACTGGCAACCAACACCGCCACAGCGAGACTGTACAGCGCCACCGACATCGAACTCTGGGACACTTCAGCTCTCGGTTGCCATCCTTTTTTGTCACGGCTGGGACCTGACATTCTCGATCCAGAACTAAATTTAACTGCGCTCAATGCGCGTTTTCAGCGACCCATCTTTGCCAAGCGAACCTTGCAATCACTTTTCCTGGATCAAACGTTCGTCGCAGGGTTGGGTAATTACTTACGGTCGGAAATCCTGTTTGAGGCCAGACTGCATCCCGCGAGGAAGCTCGGGCAATTGAATCCCGAAGCGCGTCGCAAACTCGCGAGAGCGAGCCTCAATCTGGCCGCAAGGAGCCGGATGCACCAAGGCATCACGCGGCCGATCCGAGAAGCCAAACGAGCCATGCGCTTGGGCGTCGACTATGAGGATGCTCGATTTTGGGTCTTCGATCGCGAGGCGTTACCGTGTTACACCTGCGGCACCGTCATCGAACGGTTGACCGCTGCGGGCCGACGCCTTTACCTTTGCCCGCTCTGCCAAAGTCAGTGAGAAATAGATCAGCATGAGCCGTCCAAGCGAGAAGGATCTTTGGTTTCTGCCCTTGGGTGGATGCGGCGAGATCGGGATGAACCTCAATTTGATTGGCCACAATCATCAATGGCTCATGATTGATTGTGGCATCACGTTCAATTCCGACGTCTCTCCAACGCGTGTGGAGTTACCCGACCCACAATTTGTGCTTTCAATTAAAGATGCACTCAGCGGCATTGTGTTAACCCATGCCCATGAGGACCATATTGGTGCCCTGCCGTATCTCTTCGAACTGCTGGGTTCTCCGACCCTCTACGCCACCGCCTTCACCGCGGGGGTCATACGAGAAAAATTCAGAAGACTGAATATCCATCCCGAGATTCGTCCGCTTGAGGCCATGCATGAGACTGTTCTGGGGCCCTTCACCATCACCCCGCTACCCATCACCCATTCGATTCCAGAGACCCAAGCACTCTTAATCTCGACACCCGCTGGCAATTTGCTACACACCGCCGACTGGAAAATAGATGACACCCCCGTCGCGGGCACCGCGTACGATCACGATCGCTTCAATCACGCGTCGTTACCATCGCTCAATGCCGTGCTGTGTGACTCAACCAACGCGTTGTCCCCGGGCCACTCGAAATCTGAGCACCAGATTGCGCTCGGTTTAGAACGTTTGATCCGTCAGTGCCAGGGCCGAGTCATTGTCAGTTGCTTCGCGAGCAATATCGCGAGGCTGCAAACGCTCGGTCGAATCGCAAGCCGAACTGACCGCCACCTCGCGCTCAGCGGCCGCGCACTCGAACGGATGACTCGCATCGCCAAGTCTTGCGGCTACCTGGACAGGGATTTTCCTTTGATTTCAAGCCGTGAGCTCGCCTACTTCCCTGGCCGTTATGCGCTGTTTGTCGCCACCGGCAGCCAAGGAGAACCGGGCGCCACCCTCACTAAATTGGCGCGAGACCAGCATCCAGATTTCAAGATTCAACCGGATGACGTGTTCATCTTCTCTTCGAAGACGATCCCAGGAAACGAGGTCGCGATCGAGCAATTAGTCGCTCAGATACAGGAACAAGGAGCAACGGTCTATCAAGCGGAAGCGCTTCCAGACCTTGATCTGCATGCGTCAGGACATCCCAATCAAGAGGAACTTGCACATTTCTATGCCAGCACGCGCCCTAAACTGGCAGTACCGCTGCACGGTGAGACTCGCCACCTTGAGGCCAACGCCAAAATCGCCCAGGCCCAGGGTATTCACAGAACGCTGACCGGGAAGAATGGCGACTTGTTCAGCTTGACCGAACCCTTCAATGTGCGTCGCAAGTGGGCCAAGGCAGGCCGACTGTTTGTCGACGAACGAGCGCGCGCTTTACACCCTGTCCTCGCCAACGAGCGCTGACGTTTCATCGCAAATTCATTTGCGCACTTCACCAAGCAAGACTAGACTCCGCCCTTTTTTTGCGGGTGCCGCTATGCAGTCAATCACGCTCATCCCGGGTGATGGTATCGGACCCGAAATTGTCAGTGC
>CAYZUV010000111.1:0-1486 GCA_964481245.1 uncultured Pseudomonadales bacterium | reverse complement strand
CCTGGCGCTAATCTCGGCCAGAGCCATGCGATTTTCGAAGCGGTCCATGGGAGCGCGCCCGATATTGCCGGTCAAGACAAAGCCAACCCGACGGCGATCCTTCTTGCTTCCGCCATGATGCTAGATCATCTGAATTTGAAGGAGGATGCCGAGCGCATCCGACGCGCCATCGAGAGAACCCTCAGCGTTGGCGAAATCAAAACGCCCGACCTTGGCGGTCGGCATGGCACACGGGCCTTTACCGAGGCCCTGATTAAGGCACTTTAACGAGACAGCAATCGACCGCGAGACCCAAATTAAACCCCTGGGTTCGCCTTGGGAATCCAATCCGTTGGCAGGCTCAGCTCGAGGCGGGATCCTCCCGCAAATCAATCGCGCGGGTTTCAGCAAGCATGTCGATTTGATCCACCATGCCAAATTCAGCCAGCAGTTGCTCCGTATGCTCACCAATACTCGGCGCGAATCGCGGTGGCACTGGATCGGTATTTGAAAACCTCGCTGCAGTTCGAACTTCACGCATCCGACCTGCGACAGGATGGTGTCTCTCGTAAAACATCTCCTGCGACATCACTTGAGGATTTGAGTGCAATTCCCCCAGAATCTGAACAGCACTTACAGGCACCTCGTGCTCAGCAAGCGCACCCATGAATTCATTGAGCGACATACCCTTCGTTGCTTGTTCAATCGATGCATTCAGAGTCTCGATATAGGCTGCGCGGTTGGTCTGACGAGAGGCCAATTGATTAAACCGTGAATCACTTGCCAAGGCTGTCATGCCGAGCGCGGTGCACAGCCCCTGGAATTCATGATCTGATAACGTCATGAGTGCCGCCCAGCCATCGGTGAGTGGCACCAACATGCCAGCAGCACCAACAGGGGGTGCATGCTCGATGTCATCCCCGAGGAGAATGTCGTCCGCGCCCGCGTCAGGCCAAAGAAAGGCGATCGCCGTGTCAAGCATAGACAACTCGATGTGTTGACCCTGACCCGTTTTCTCTCGCGAGTACAGCGCGGCACAAAGCGCCTGGACCCCGGTATAAGCTGTCAATTTATCAAGAATCAGCTGATTGACTTGCTCAGGCCCCTCGCCCCGTTTGAGACCCTGAACATTCGCCATGCCCGAAAATGCTTGAATGATCGGATCATAGGCTCGATCACCAGCCCGTGGCCCAGTCTGGCCAAAGCCGCTAATTGATAGATAAAGCAACCCAGGATTTGCCTTGCTCAGCGTTTCATAATCCACGCCCAGTCGCTCAACCACGCCTGGCCGAAAATTCTGCACCACAATATCCACATCTCGAGCAATCCGCTGCACCACGGCTTGCGACGCCTGCTGTGAGAGATCAATCGCGAGGCTTCGTTTGCCTCGATTGAGCATGTGGAAAGAGCCAGAGTAACCCCGTCGCTTAGAACCCACATTTCGTTGAATATCGCCCTCAAGCCGCTCAACTTTAATGACGTCTGCGCCAAAATCGGCTAGCAATCG
>CAYZUV010000110.1:0-7375 GCA_964481245.1 uncultured Pseudomonadales bacterium | reverse complement strand
GAAGAAGCTGTGAAAGCCTACAATAAGGCGCTAGATGATAAGGACCTGAAGTCGCCTTCAGATGCCCAGTTCTGGCTCGCTATTTCGCATATGCAGTTGTCCAATTGGGATTTAGCAACCACCGCCTTCCGTGCGGCATCGAAGTTAGACGAGAAAATTGCAAAACAGTCTCGTCAGTACATTCGATACATTGCGGGCGAAAAGCGGCGGCTTGAAGCTTTGAAGGACATGTTGGAAGGCTAACGACACAGCCAAAAGGTGCACTGAAAACCCGGCGCTCGCCGGGTTTTTTTTGACTTATAGATTATGGGCGGCGGGCGGATGTATCTTTGTGGAGGGCGTCGCTAATGCTTCGAGATCACCCGTCGAACGGCTTGATATTTACGCAACAGCAGAGCGAAAACGTGATCTTGCGCCGCGCGGATTTTGACGGCACATGAATGCTCAGTTTCATGTTGGCAGTCACTGAATTTGCAGAGTGCCGCCTCAAGGTGAAGATGTTTGAAACTCGCTTCTTCCGAGACTTGATCATGCCAAATTTGCATCTCGCGAACGCCAGGTGAATCGATGAGTAGTCCTCGGTTCTCGGGTAATTGGATGAGCTGTCGTCGGGTCGTCGTGTGGCGGCCTTTATCATCGAATGCTCGTACCGATTGCGTCGCCATGACCTCTTCCCCGGCGAGCGTGTTTGTCAACGATGACTTACCCGCGCCTGAGGTGCCTAGTAAGGTCGTGGTTTGACCGGGTCTCAAGAAAGGCTTTAATGCAATGATAGCAGCCGGACTCAAGGCATTTAGCGCAATCACGGGCGTGTCGATGAGCACGTCAGTTAATTCGCTTAAAAAGGGATCGATGCTTGCGACTTGATCTCTGCGGGTCAGGATCAGGACGGGTTGAATTTGATTTAACCAACACGCGACCAGAAAACGTTCGATGCGAGCAGCGCTGAATGTCCGGTCCATAGCGGAAAGCACGAAGACTTGGTCGAGGTTCGCGCCAAGTTCCTGGATTTCGTGCCGAGGTCCAGAGGCTCGACGAGACAATATCGAAGTTCTCGGCAGAACGTCCTCGATGCTCGCTACTTGTGTGCTGTCTTTGCCGAGGAGGATCCAATCACCCACGGCCAGTCTGGCCCCTCGTGCTTGATGACCGGTTCTTGGTTGAACGCTGATCAGGCCCTGTTCAGTCATGAGGTCAATGCTTTGACGATGTAACCCAATCACTCGCCCTAGCATAGCACTCGAGTGCATTGCCGCTTGTGGCTCACGTTCAAGGATTCGAGCTTGCCAATGCTTGAGTCCCCAAGGGATGAGCGAGCTCATGATTGCGATCGCTTTTTTACTTGCGAGACAAGGAATCGGCCGCCTGGCCAGCATACCAGCGCGAGCGTAAAGAACCCCAGGGCCAAAAACAATGGGCGATCTGCAAAGTAGTTAGGGTCGCCTTGGCTCAACATCAGGGTGCGCCGCAAGTTGTCTTCTAAAAGGCCGCCCAAAATAAACCCAAGGAGCAGCGGTGCCATAGGATAACCACCCCACCGAAGTAACAGCGCAACACCCGTGGTTGCCGTGAGCAGAATGAGATCAACCAAGTTGAATGAAACCAGGTACACGCCGGCGACAGAGAACATAAGAATCAGAGGCGCCAGCAGCGTCCGGGGAATCATCAGCACTTTAGCGATGTAAGGTATGAGAGGCAGGTTCAAAAACAGCAAGATCACGTTACCCACATACATGGAGATCACAACCGACCAAAAAAGCGAAGGCATCTCAACATAAAGTTGAGGGCCGGGTTGAATGCCGTATGCGATCAGTGCGCCCAAGAGGATCGCCGTCGTGCCCGATCCGGGTATGCCGAGCGTCAGGAGGGGGACAAAAGACCCGGTACAGGCCGCATTGTTCGCTGATTCAGGAGCTGCGAGCCCGCGCGCGTTGCCCTGTCCCAACGCGGGTCCCGCCCTACTGGGAAACAATTTCTCGAGGCCGTAACTGAGAAATGACGCCATAGTCGCGCCCGCGCCAGGAAGTATTCCGATAAAAAAACCAAGAATTGAACCGCGTCCCACTGCGGGCACGATGCTCGCTGTGGTGTTTTTGGGCAGCGCGAGAGTTTTGAAGCCAAATCCGGGCATTTGATCAGTGGAGATCCGAGCCTTGGCGGCCATGTGGACTGCCTCGGTCATGGCGAAGGTCGCCATTGCGAGGACCAGGAAGCTAATGCCATCCATGAGGTCCATTTGTCCGAAGGTGAACCGTGGCAACCCGGAGGCACGATCGGTGCCAACGGTGGCTAGGCTCAAGCCAAACAGGACCATGAGCAGTGCTTTTAATCGATCGCCATCGTCAGCGAAAGCGAAGACGAGGCAAAGTCCGAGCACCATCAGCATTAGGTATTCAGGCGATTGAAAGGATAGCGCGACCGTCGCGAGTTGCGGGGCGAGCAGCATCAAGAGAACCACGCCAATCGTTCCGCCAGCAAAAGAGGCGTAGGCGGCGATAGCCAATGCCTGGCCTGGCTTGCCCGATCGAGCCATCGGATAGCCATCAAAAGCGGTTGCAACCGTGCCCGCGACCCCAGGTGCGTTTAGCAGTATGGACGACGTTGAACCACCGAAAATCGCACCGTAATACACGCCCGCTAACATCATCATCCCGCTTTCGGGCGCGAGCGCGTAACTCACAGGGATTAAGAGTGCGATCGCCGAGATCGGTCCGAGTCCGGGCATCATGCCAATGAACATACCCGCGAGGCATCCGAGCCCAATCAGTGCGAAGTTAATCCCAGTAAAGGCTGTGGCGGCGCCAAGGAGTAATCCATCAATCATTGATTTTCAGCCGAGCCATTGACCAGAAGGGAGGTAAATCCCAAGCAAATCGAAGAGCACAGCCAACCCCAACGGGATGCCAAGGCTGACCCCAATGCAGGTGAGAGGCCTTTGGTGCCCGATCAACCAGGGCGCGATGAGGAGAAAAACAATGCTCGCGATCGTAAAGCCAAGGGCATCGATCAGGAATATATAAACTAAGAAGAAGGCGCTAAGGGCGAGCGTTCGCCCGTGCGTTTCGATCGGGCGCTGGCGCAAGCCTTGAAAGAGACGTTGCGCGCGCGTCAGGTTTGATGCGCTATTTTGCGTGACCTGCGGCTCGCTGAGGCTGATATTGGGATCGCTATCATCGGGGCCAGAGGCCGTTGTCGAAGGGTTGATGGTTTGGATCGCTAACTGGAGAAGGATCACAATCAAGCCAAGGACGCCCAGTATGCCGGGTAACGTTCTTGCATTCATGAGTTCTTCTGCAGACCAGAAATCCAGCTCGATGCTATCGACGTTGATGAGATAAAAGAGAAAGTAGAAAAGGAGAAATGTCGGTGGTAGCCAGCGCCTCATCCAGCAAGCTTACCTTGAATTGCGCTTGAGATAACCCACCGTTTGCATGAGATCAAGAATTTGCAGTTCCTGTTCTTCGAGAAACGTTTGGAATTCATCGCCCGCGATAAAATGGCGCTCCCAGCCGTTTCTTACTCTCATGTCCTCGAACGTCTGAGTGGCTACGCCCGCCCGTAGCGTATTGATCAAAGTCTCCCGCTCAATGGCTGATGTTTCTTTAGTAGCAAAGAAACCGCGCCAGTTCGCAAATGTCAGATCCACACCTTGCTCCGTCAGGGTGGGGATCTCAGGCATCGATTTGACGCGATCCTCAGCTGTGATGGCGATGATGCGGAGAAGACCTGCGCGGTGCTGACCAATCGCTTCACTCAAGCCAGTTGATAAAACCGTGATCTCTTTTGCCGCGAGGCTTGCCGCGGCTTGACCGCCGCCGTCGTAAGCCAAATAGCGGACCTTCAAAGGGTCGACACCAGCAAGCTGCATGGCTCTGGCGAGAATAAAGTGATCGGTGTCGCCTCTCACGGAGCCGCCGCCTGTGAGGAAACCGCGGGGGTCGTCATTAAACCTGTTGATCAGATCCTCAAAGGTGTTGATGCTCGAGCTTGGATGCACAGCGAAGCAACTGTAATCGCTAATGACACTGGCGATGGGGTTCAAGTCCCGAAAGGTTTGTGGAAAGACGCCTTGCAGCGCGCGAACGAGGATCGGCGTCGAGCTGACAAGCAGGCCTGACCGATAGCGCTCTGGATTCTCGATGAATTTAGCCAGTGCGCGACCACCGCCACCTCCTGAGAGGTTTTCAAATGTCACGCGCTCAACTAGGCCCTCCTGCTCGAGCGCCATGCCTACGGCTCGAGCCGTTCCGTCCCAGCCGCCACCAGGACCAGCTGGTATCAGAAAGTGAAGGTCTTTACTGAGTTCACTTGATTGCGTCGTTGCCATCGCCCCAATGAAAAAGAGGCTAAGGACAAGGCGTTGAAACAGGCGCATTAGGATGCAAGAGATGCCGAGGTTTCTTCAAAGGCCCAGTTGAGCCAGGCGGTCAAGCATTGCAGATCGCTCGCCTCTACGGTGGCGCCGCCCCAAATGCGAAGTCCAGGCGGTGCGTCTCGATAGGAGGCGATATCGTAGGCCGCATCCTCGCTTTCCAGCAGCCCGGTCATCTTCTTGACGAACGCACTTTGCGCCGGTTCTTCTAGTTCAGTAAAGCTTGACGAGGTGATTTTGAGGCAAATGGAGGTGCTCGATTGGGTTGCCTCTGTCGTCGCTAGAAAATCAACCCAGGGCGTGATCCTGACCCAATCGCGAATCACCTGGAGGTTGGCTTTGCTCCGAGCAATGAGTGCGTCAAGCCCACCCAGACTTTCAGCCCACGCAAGGGCGTCAAGGTGATCTTCAACGGCCAGCATCGAGGGGGTGTTGATGGTTGCGCCTTCGAACAGGTCGAGGGTGACTTTACCCGCTTTGGTTAAGCGAAAAATCTTTGGTAAGGCCCGATCCGGGGTGAAACTTTCAAGCCGAGCAACTGCCTTTGGGGATAAAACGAGCATGCCATGTGCGCCTTCGCCGCCCATGACTTTTTGCCAGGACCACGTCACCACATCCAATTTGTGCCAGGGCAGTGGCATGGCAAAAGCGGCCGAGGTGGCGTCGCACAAAGTGAGCCCCTCTCGGTTGTCGTCGATCCAGTCGCCGCTTGGGACGCAAACGCCAGAAGTTGTCCCATTCCAAGTGAAGACGACGTCGCGTGTTTTAGTGTCCACTTGGTTGAGATCGGGCAGTTCACCGTAGCCTGCTTTGAACTCTCTCACATCGCTGAGTCTTAGGTGCTTTTCGATGTCTGTTTTCCAACCGGAGCCAAAACTTTCCCAATGCAGTACGTCTACGCCGCGACTGCCCAGCAGTGACCACATCGCCATTTCGAACGCGCCGGTGTCCGATGCTGGCACAATGCCAACAAGGTAGTCATCGGGTACGCCGAGTATTCGCTTAGATTGATCAATGACTTTCTGAAGTCGGCCTTTCGGCCCTTTCGCTCGATGCGACCGCCCCAGCGATTCAGTACTCAACCCTTCCAGCGTCCATCCGGGTCTCTTGGCAGTGGGCCCAGATGAAAAGCAAGGATTCTTCGGTTTGGAACTCGGTTGCGTCATGGGTTGGCTATTCCGTTAGACTGAGAGCGCGAAGTATAAGGCAAGACGCTGAAACTGTCCCTGAGCGCGCTAACTGGACCGACAGAGAGCTTTTCTTCTGCAACGATGCTAGGGATTGACCTCATCGAGCGATGAACCTCATATTGGCGGGAGAGAAAATGCGGTCTGAGTCTCCCCATCCGTACGCATCGATAACACGAGGAAGCCGTTCTATGCGCGAACACATTCGTCTCGCCTTGATGATGGCCGGAACGGCACTCTTTACGCTGGCAGGCTATGAGTTGATGCGCTCTGCCGCCACGGTGCTATTTAAGCAAACCTATGGCGCCGAAAACCTTCCGTTTGTCATGGCCGCGATGCCGTTTGTCATGTTCTTTGGCGTTATGGGATATGGCAAGTTACTGACCGCGGTTGGGCCTAAACGAACGCTCAACCTGACGACGCTGATCTCTGCGGGCACTATTCTTATCTGCTGGCTGCTCTATCGTGCGGGACTAGTCTGGGTTACCCCGGTGCTTTTTCTAGTGAAAGAATTCTATGTGGTGCTGCTCATTGAGCAGTACTGGAGTTATATGAATTCACAGCTGAGTAAAGAAGCGGCCAAGCGTCTCAATGGACCAATAACGGGGTTTGCCGGGCTGGGGAGTGTGGCAGGTGGCTGGCTGGTTGCGCAATTGGCTGTACCCTTGGGTACTGATGCGCTCATTCCGCTCGCGGCATTAGCGCTCCTGCCCTCAGCTTGGCTGGCAAACAAAACGTATACGCGGTTTGGTGAGCCACTGCCCGAGGCGCCCCGTTCACCTGGATCAGAAGTCGCCTCTGGTTCTCAGGCCGCGGACTCACTGGGTTGGCAGACCATTCGCCAATCCAAGCAGTTATCCGCTCTTCTTGCCGTGGTCCTGTCTTCGCAAATCATTGCTGCCGTACTCGATTTTAAGTTCCAAGGACTCCTCTCGAGCGCATTTGATGGCCAGCCCGATCAGGAGACAGCCTTCCAGGGCCAGTTTTGGTTCTACTTGAACAGTGCTGCCGTGACCTTTCAGTTTGTGCTCACCCCTATGCTGCTCTCATTTGTCGCACTTCGTTGGGTTCATCTTTTGATGCCACTTGTGCAGGTTGGCGCGATTGCGTGGGCTTTGATGTCCCCTTCGGTGATGTCAGTCGGCGCCGCGTTTTTCTTATTTAAGATGTTCGACTATTCACTATTTAGGGGCGCGAAGGAATTGATCTACCTTCCGCTCAGCTTTAATGCGCGTTATCGAGCCAAAGAGTTTATCGATGTGTTCGGGTATCGCACCGGCAAAGGAGGCTCCTCCCTCGTGATTCTGGCTCTCCAGAAGCTTGGACTTCAGATGATGAATTATTACCTCTTCATCGCGCTTGGCTTTGCAATCCTTTGGCTGCTACTCGTTGTCCCATTGACCACAGAGCGCGAGCCGCCGTCAGGGTCTCATGGATAGCGTTATTCGACTCTCATCCGGAACCGTATTAAGTTTGTTGTCGCCGAGACTGGCACGCGTAAATGGATGGATTGGCGAGAGGTAGATCGCGGTGTGGCCCAATTGTGCCGCTGCCTGTAAACAACCCTGAACATCGGCAAGCCCTAGCTTCTGTTCGCGATGATCAATGATGAGTATGGAAGATGCGTGGTACAGGCACGCGGCGAATGCTAATTTTGCGCGTCCGATTTCGTCAAGCGGCGCGCCCATCGGGCTTAGCCGGGTATTGAGACCCAGTGGCCAGGAGAGGACCGTCTCCTTTAGGCCCACCAAGGCGAGGCACTTCATGAGTCGGTCAGCGTCTGGATTAAAATCAAATTGGGTCAAATGATCGGCGA
>CAYZUV010000109.1:0-7413 GCA_964481245.1 uncultured Pseudomonadales bacterium | reverse complement strand
GCACTCAGACCAGGATGCAAGGCGCCGATTATTGCGATTTTAGGTATCGCACGAGCCTGTCAGCACGCGACTAAGGCTCTCCCGGAAAGGCATTTGCCAATTCCAAGATCAAACTAAATTTGATTTTCGTCAAATGGCGAGGCCAAGCCATATCCGAGGGCGCCCGCCTCGCACTTCTACAACCACAAAGCCCTTCCTCGCGCGCCTAGTTCGAAGATGGCACTCTCGCCTCGATATAGGCTTCGATATCCCCCGAGCTCGAGCGAGTCGCGCCCTCGCCCACCGCGTTCGAGATCAACGAATCATCCGTAAACCCGAACAGGTATCGAATAAGGAGCAGCCCATCGGTGAGCGCTTTAGTCTCTCCGTTACCGTCGATATCAAGCTCGGCCTCGAACGATCCGAGATAGTCCTTGATCTCTTCGGAGGATGTTCGCGTGCCACCATCCACGGCCCCGCTCACCAGGGAATCACCTTCAAAACCAAACAGGTAACGAATCACAAGCAACCCATCGGTAAGTGCAGCTGCCTTTCCATTGCTATCGATATCGAAGCTAAAATCACTGCATGAGGGGCAAGAATTAGCGTCTCGAGGATCAGTACCCGCTGCAGCTTCATCTACATCGCTTGCGCCATCGCCATCATCATCCTCGTCACAAACATCCCCCTCACCATCTTTATCTAAGTCGGCTTGGTCTGCATTGGATATGGTCGGGCAGTTATCTGGCGCGGAATCAAGCACGCCGTCATTGTCCCTGTCATCCGTTGCCGAGCAATTCAAGCAGTCGCTGGCATCGAGCGGATCAGTTCCATCAATGGTTTCTTGCAAGTCTGATCGACCATCGTTGTCGTCATCCGTGTCTGCTTCATCTCCAATACCGTCACCATCAGAGTCAAACGTTTCAAAGCCATTGATCGGTAACGGATCAGCGGCGTCGCTGACGCCATCACCATCTGAATCCGCACTTAAAGGATTCGTGCCAATCAGGTACTCGTTCTCATCACTAATCCCATCGCCATCGGAGTCGGAATCCTCACCGTCTGGCTCCCCGTCGCCGTCAGCATCATATTGCGCTGAGGCATCATTCGGGAAAGCGTCCAGAGCATCGATCACACCATCGGCATCAGAGTCAGCGGTGATATCAACAACTGGAGTCCCCGCAAGGTATTCCTTCAAGTTGGTCACGCCGTCCTCGTCCAGATCACCATCGGCATCATTGACACCCACGACCATCGCGTTCCGCAATTCAAAGCTATCAGGTACTTGATCCTGATCAGCATCCGCACTCACGTAAGCAATCACCCGCGATCGGTTATTGGCCTGACTCCCGTCCAAAGTCATCGTCGACTCTGCACCCAGAACTCCGAGTTGCGCCAAGAGTTCAACGCGCCCTGTCTGACTTACGGTGGCAGATAACTCAAAGCTCTGCTCCTGGCCAGCCGAGAGCACCGACGCAGCGCATATCAGCAGTTCACCTTCAACAGCGCACTCAGCTGGTATCGAGACCCATGTGACACCGTGTGGTGCCATCAACATTACTTCAGCGCCTGCAGCAGTTGAGCTACTCAAATTCCCTAACGTCAACGTGAGCGGCGCGGGCACGTTTTGTGCCCAGTATCTCGCAGTAGCCGTAAGATTCACTTCAAGATCTTGATCGCTAGAGGCTAAATCTGTAAGCAACTGAACAGCGTAGGAGGTTTCGCCAACGATATCTCTCACTCTGAACTGGAGAAGACCTGATCGATCAGGTGTAAAGGTCACGGACTCCTCTAAACCGGAATCAACTTCATCAATTTTCGACCTTTGGTCTTCCGAGATAATCGTTTCGCTACCGGATTCAAAGAGTATGACGGGGTCCGCGAGCCGCTCCTCTCCTAAATCGGGCGTAACTTTCAATGAGAGTGGAACGCCTTTTCTAACCGCCGCAATAAAGTAATCCTCATCTTGGACGCCTGAGAATGCGTGCACTTGAGCTGAAGCGTCCCAAGCTAGATAGGTTGAGGATGCTCGACCGTCGTTGGGCTCATAAAGATCACTTCCTTCCTCATCGAGATTTCCATCACCGTCTGCATCCGGATCCAGCTCGTCGGTGATAAAGTCCCCGTCTGTATCGAGCGAGTAGCGGTCATCCTCCGGATAAACATCAAGGAAGTCTTGAACGCCATCGAGGTCAGAGTCTTTGCCGATCCTTGCTGCGCGCCCATCTTTTTGCGTGATGTTGATGACGTTGGTTTCACCCTCCAACGTGGTGGATAGCAACCCATCCACATTGGTTGCAAGCACGACAAAACGATAGAGTCCTTTAATGGCAAAGTCGCTGTAAGTTGCCCGCCAAACCTTAGTTGACTCGTCAAACGTCAGTGGCAATTCCTGATTACTGACAAGCGGTGCTGATGCGCTTGACTCGACAACGTCCGGGTCATCAATGACGGCCCACACTCGGTTAATAGTGCTTGCACCAGCAACCTTTGCACTCAAGGTCACCTCCGCAGCTCCATCAATCACTTCATCGGAGCTCAAGTCATATACGATGGGGATATCTGCCGCGAGGGAGATGCCATCACCCAGCTGCACCGTACTCGCGATTCGCTTGTCGTCCTTACTATCGGCCACACCATCGCCATTGGCCTCAATCATGGCGATTTGCTGGCTATTGGAAGACTGCTGCATGGCCTTTTTAGCAAGTACGAAGGCATCGTAAAGTGAACTGCCGATCGAAATACCGTTCCAGAAAACGTAAGAGAAGGAATTGATCCCTTGACTATCGAACCTGGCCTTTTGATCGCTACCTGCACTCGCGATAACCAATCGAGATTTGTCTTGATCGGGCGTCAACACCGGAATGAACGAGCCTGATTGGCAAGCCTCTAAGACGAAGATCACTTGCCCAGGGATCGTGTCTTGCGCAATATCGAGCCAGCCATCCAGGGTGTCCGCACTCAGTTCAGTGATTGCGTCAACCTTGAACACCCCAGGACCACCATGATCTACAAAGTACAGCAATAACTCATCAGCTGGATTCGCCGCATCAGTTGCCCACTCGGTAATTGCGCGCTGAATGCCCTTAAGTGTCGGATTTTCATCAATCGGATAAGGCTTGTCCTTGTCCTCTTGTTCTGAGAAATAATAGATGTCGCGCTCACGATATCCCTGTGCGCGAAGCGAACGATAAGCTTGATTCGCCACAATTTTCGTTTGGGTCCAGATATTATTACCCGCATAGGGTCCGCCACCGGCGACAATAATCGCTTTGCGCGTGCCTTCTGTTGATCGACTTGAATCTAGGGGCGCCGCATCCTCATCATCAGGAACACCATCCCCATCATCATCCACATCGCACACATCACCTAAGCCGTCTGCATCAAAATCCGCTTGATCGCTGTTTGCGACGAATGGGCAGTTATCACTTGCGTTTACAACAAGGTCCGAGTCGGAATCCACTCGATCAGCCGGCTGCAGCGCGTCCAGCGGAGCGTCGTCCTCGCTATCTAAAATTCCGTCATTATCATCATCGAGATCACACGCATCCCCCGTGCGATCGCCGTCGGTGTCTGTTTGAGCAGCGTTGGCAATATCTGGGCAGTTATCTACGACATCCTTCACGCTATCGGAATCGCCATCATCCCCAGCCCCATCTTTGCCTGCAGCGCTTAGAATCTCAGCGACCGAATTGCATCCAATTCCATTGCCGGAAATCGAAATAGAACCAGAGACTGCATCTTGAGCGCCATCGTTACCCCCCAAGAGTAGCGCCAATGGCGTGCAATCACTGAGACTGGCATTATTTCTAAGATTTAGAGCGCCAACCACGGCATTTAAATTAGCCAATCCTGTGATGCTGGCTAAACTTGAGTTACCCACCAGTGTCAGATCACCACTCAACCGCGTGAGGGCATCGAACGCGGAAATCGAAGCGACGGGCGTTTGGTAAATTCTCAAATTCCTGCCGACGCTTGCCAATGCATTTAAAGGCGAAAAATCAGAAATTAATGTGCCCCCAGCACCTGCTTCACTCAGCCCTCCGATCGCGAGATCACCATCCACAGCAAGAAGTGATGACAGCCCCTGCACGCTCGTTAATTTGGGCGCGAGCAAGCTGATGCTTCCGCGGATTTCTGTTAATCCCGCTAGGCCATCCACATGAGTGATTTCATCGCCTTGCACAACAAGATCGGCAACTAAGATTTCGCAAGGACCGTACGCCGCTTTGAATCCGGCGATCTCGGCCTGCGAATCTAAGATCAACTGCCCAACGGCTGAGCAGTAGCCAGGCCGCATAAGTTCCTGGCCGCTATAAGAGTTAAGGACTTCTTCAACTGAGTTACACCCCTCTCTGTTCGACTCAATCTGGATAGAGCCCGCAACACCATCTTCGGTTCGCTCATAACCCAGAAGCGGCGCCAACCCTTCACACGCACCCAATGCTTCGTTACCTATGATCGCAAGGCCGCTTCCCACGGACCCCAGGGTTAACAAACTGTTCAAATCCGCCAAGGCACTGTTATAGGCAATATAAAGATCACCTCCGACCGTTTTCAGCCCAGACAGCCCGTCTAATTGAAGCAATCGATCATTCGCCCAAGAGGGCGTGTCACGATCACCAATGCGGATATCTCCTGCAACACTCGTTACCTTGGACAAACCATCAATGTCCTCAAGCTGATCGTTACCATAGAGGTACAAGCCTCCCAGCGTGGTGACATTAACCAGGGCATCTAAATTCTTGAGCGCCGTGCCTTCAGACCCATCACCAATCCGCAGAGCACCTTCAATCGCAGTCACATTCGATAGCCCGCTGATGTCAACTAACTGCGAAGCATAGAGCTTGAGATCACCCTTGATCGTCACCAGGTTGGACAAGCCATTCACCTGAGTGATGCTATTACTATCGACCGTCAGCCCGTAGGGAGTCGTATCGCAAGGCCCATAGGCCTCGTTAAAGTCATCCACTTCTGATTGAGACGCCAGCACAATCGTGCTCGAGGCTGCGCAATAACTGGGTCGCGTGAGTTCCTGCCCTGAGTAGGAATCTAATATTTCTTGAACCGAGTTACAGCCAGTCCTGTTCGACTCAATCTGGATAGAGCCCGCAACGCCATCTTCGGTTCGCTCATAGCCCAAGAGCGGCGCCAGCCCCTCGCAGGCGCCCAACGCTTCGTTCGCCTCAACAAGAAGGCGACCGCCAACGGAAACCAAGGCCAACAGGCCATTCACATCCGTTAATGCGCCGTTATCCGAAATAAAGAAATCACCTCCAATTACCGTGAGACCAGACAAGCCATCGAGATGGGCCAACCGATCATTCGCATAAGCAGACGATGTGGCATCACCAAGACGGACATCTCCAGCAATACTGGTCACCTTGGACAATCCATCAATGTCCTCAAGCTGATCGTTACCGTAAAGATACAAACCACCTAGCGTGGTGACATTACCCAAGGCATCTAAATTCTTGAGCGTCGTACCTTCAGAACCATCACCAATACGCAAGTCGCCCTCAATCGTCATTAGATTCGAGAGCCCGCTGATGTCAGCTAACTGTGAAGAATAAAGCTTGAGATCGCCCTTGATCGTAACCAGGTTAGACAAACCGTCGACTTGCGTGATGGTGTTACCGTCAATCGTCAGTCCATAGGGCGTCGTGTCGCAGGTCCCGTATGTCGTGACAAAAGCGTCGACTTCTGCTTGAGACTTTAAGGTGATAGTGCTCGAAGCAGAACAATAGCTCGGCCGCATAAGTTCCTGGCCGCTATAAGAGTTAAGGACTTCTTCAACTGAGTTACACCCCTCTCTGTTCGACTCAATCTGGATAGAGCCCGCAACACCATCTTCGGTTCGCTCATAACCCAGAAGCGGCGCCAACCCTTCACACGCACCCAATGCTTCGTTACCTATGATCGCAAGGCCGCTTCCCACGGACCCCAGGGTTAACAAACTGTTCAAATCCGCCAAGGCACTGTTATAGGCAATATAAAGATCACCTCCGACCGTTTTCAGCCCAGACAGCCCGTCTAATTGAAGCAATCGATCATTCGCCCAAGAGGGCGTGTCACGATCACCAATGCGGATATCTCCTGCAACACTCGTTACCTTGGACAAACCATCAATGTCCTCAAGCTGATCGTTACCATAGAGGTACAAGCCTCCCAGCGTGGTGACATTAACCAGGGCATCTAAATTCTTGAGCGCCGTGCCTTCAGACCCATCACCAATCCGCAGAGCACCTTCAATCGCAGTCACATTCGATAGCCCGCTGATGTCAACTAACTGCGAAGCATAGAGCTTGAGATCACCCTTGATCGTCACCAGGTTGGACAAGCCATTCACCTGAGTGATGCTATTACTATCGACCGTCAGCCCGTAGGGAGTCGTATCGCAAGGCCCATAGGCCTCGTTAAAGTCATCCACTTCTGATTGAGACGCCAGCACAATCGTGCTCGAGGCTGCGCAATAACTGGGTCGCGTGAGTTCCTGCCCTGAGTAGGAATCTAATATTTCTTGAACCGAGTTACAGCCAGTCCTGTTCGACTCAATCTGGATAGAGCCCGCAACGCCATCTTCGGTTCGCTCATAGCCCAAGAGCGGCGCCAGCCCCTCGCAGGCGCCCAACGCTTCGTTCGCCTCAACAAGAAGGCGACCGCCAACGGAAACCAAGGCCAACAGGCCATTCACATCCGTTAATGCGCCGTTATCCGAAATAAAGAAATCACCTCCAATTACCGTGAGACCAGACAAGCCATCGAGATGGGCCAACCGATCATTCGCATAAGCAGACGATGTGGCATCACCAAGACGGACATCTCCAGCAATACTGGTCACCTTGGACAATCCATCAATGTCCTCAAGCTGATCGTTACCGTAAAGATACAAACCACCTAGCGTGGTGACATTACCCAAGGCATCTAAATTCTTGAGCGTCGTACCTTCAGAACCATCACCAATACGCAAGTCGCCCTCAATCGTCATTAGATTCGAGAGCCCGCTGATGTCAGCTAACTGTGAAGAATAAAGCTTGAGATCGCCCTTGATCGTAACCAGGTTAGACAAACCGTCGACTTGCGTGATGGTGTTACCGTCAATCGTCAGTCCATAGGGCGTCGTGTCGCAGGTCCCGTATGTCGTGACAAAAGCGTCGACAGCATCCTGCGTTGTAAGCTTAATCTCGTCACCGGCGGCGCAATCTACTGCTCGGGCATTAAGGGGGTGGAGTGCAAGAAAAACGAGGAAAGAAAAGACAGCGTAGCGCATGGTTTGGACCTTAATCTCATGAAATTGAAAGCATGCATTCATGCAAGAGCGCTTTGCCGCCCAACGATTTGCTCTTGCTTTGCCCGATAGCAATGTGGATAAAACTAACGCTTTTCAATAACCTAGGTCAAAAATTTAGGCCCAGGTTCATGCGCGACTTCATG
>CAYZUV010000108.1:0-7548 GCA_964481245.1 uncultured Pseudomonadales bacterium | reverse complement strand
AGATGCGCTTGGCGATTTGCTCGATATTTGTCTGGATCAAAAAGCGTGTGCTCGATCTGTCGGATGAGGGTCCTCGAGAGGGCATCCTCTTCACTGGCCTCAATGCCCATCAAGGCGCCCAGCGAGCGCACGGTGTTGGCTTTCGCTTGATCGTCTAGCGCGTCGAAGACCATGCGCCGATAGCCATGATGACCGGAGCTTCGACCCGCGGGGTTGATTCCCCCAAAACCGACTACAACGGGGAATCGAGTCACGGTAACAGAACGCTCAGCTGAGGCTGAAACAAGGCGCTGTGGTAGGCATCCATGAGCATGGGATTCAAACCAGTTCTACCGCCACGGCCGTGGCTTCACCACCGCCAATACACAGTGAGGCGATGCCACGCTTCAATCCCTTGAGTTTCAATGCGTGAACCAACGACACAATGATTCGAGAGCCTGTGGATCCAATCGGGTGGCCCTGTGCACACGCGCCGCCATGAATGTTGACGCGATCAGGATCTAGGCCAACCTCCTTAATGGCAAGCATTGTGACCATGGCAAAGGCCTCATTGATCTCGAAGAGGTCGACATCGTCTGCCTGCCATTCAAGACGCTGCATTAGGTTTTCGATGGCATCAATCGGCGCGAGCGTGAATTCCGAAGGGTGGCGCGAGTGAGTCGTATGACCAAGAATTTTTGCGATGGGCTTTAGACCTTTGGCGTTGACGGCCTGTTCACTGGCCAGCACGAGCGCGGAGGCGCCATCTGAAATTGAGCTGGAATTTGCTGCCGTGACGGTGCCATCTGGCTTGAATGCCGGCCTCAGCTGAGGAATCTTCTCCAGATTTGCATTGCCTGGTTGCTCATCAGTGTCGATCGTGATCTCACCCTGACGCGTTTTCACAGTCACGGAGGCCATTTCTGCTTGTAAGGCGCCAGAAGCAATTGCCGCATTGGCTTTGGTTAAAGAGCCAATTGCATATTCATCCATGGCTTCCCGAGTTAATTGATACTGGTCGGCCACATCTTGCGCAAATGCGCCCATCAAGCGCCCGGTTTTGGCGTCTTCCAGTCCATCGGTAAACATGCAGTCTTGCAGTTCGCCGTGACCCATGCGTAACCCACCGCGCGCCTTCGGTAGTAGATACGGCGCATTGCTCATGCTTTCCATGCCCCCGGCTACCATGATCTTGTTGGTCCCGGCTTTGATCAGGTCATGGGCCAGCATGACGGACTTCATACCTGAACCGCACAGTTTGTTAATTGTTGTTGCGCCCACGCTGTCCGGGATGCCGGCGTCTATGGCGGCTTGCCTGGCAGGACCTTGTCTCAGGCCCGAGGGTAGCACGCACCCCATGATCACTTCGTTGACATCGGCGCTGTTCACGTTGGCTTTGTCCAACGCCGCTCGAATGGCCACTTCGCCGAGGTTGACGGCGGATAACGAGCTAAGCTCACCCATTAATCCACCCATCGGGGTTCGAGCCCCATTAACAATGTAAACCGGATCAGACATGAAGGATTCCCGTGAAATGGTAGCGATGGTTAGGCTCGTGAGCGCGCACGAAGGGTTTGGGGAAGGATAACGGAAGCCGCGTTTGCAGGCCAGTCATCCCAAGGCTCTAAATACCGCGAATGATAGAAAATCGGCACGGATCCGCTTGCTCTCTGTACCCAAGGGAGCGGGGGATTCGATTGAGGCTGTGATAAACTTCAGTGCGTTTTAAGCGAGACAGGTGTCCGCTTGCTGGGTAGCTGCTGAGCCCTTGGCTCACCGCGAGAGGCGCGGGCTAAGCCGAGCCATAAGCGGAAGGTGTAGCGCGCAAGTCCGATCTGGTGGAATTGATTCGCGAAACGACTCGGCGGCTTCGATGCCTCGTTACGGCGCTGGAAAGCCTGTCGCTAATTTGTGGTGGTCTTGGCCTGACGCTCGATCTGCGGGCAGGGCGGCGGGATGAAACGTGTCCTTACCGTGGATATGCCTCAAAAAGAGCGCGTGGCTGAATCCCGAGAAGTCCAGCACCTAACGGCCCAGCTAAGAGGTGCTGTCCTCAAATCACCGGTCCATTGAATGAATGACGCAACGAAAAAATAGGAGTAACGCAAGATGTCTGAAAAAGCAGCCGCGGCATTAGAGATTTTTAAGAGTATCGAGGGCAAGGAGGAAGGCGTCGGTGAGTGGTTTGAAGTGACCCAAGACCGCATCAACCTGTTTGCTGACGCAACGTTAGATCATCAATTCATTCACATCGATCCAGAAAAATCAGCAGAACTCTCTCCTTATAAGGTGACGATCGCCCATGGGTTCTTGACCTTGTCCCTTATCGTTCATTTGGGCAAGTCAGTGCCGCAATTAAAGCCAGAAGCACTTGAGGGGGTCTTTATGGGTGTGAACTACGGGATGGATAAGGTGCGGTTCCCCGGCCCTGTGCCCGTCAATTCAAGGATTCGAGCGCGGCATACATTGCTCGAGGCAGAGTTGAAAGCGCCCAACACCATTCAGATTAAAAGAGAAGTCTCCGTCGAAATTGATGGAGGATCAAAACCGGTGTGCGTCGCAGAGTCATTGACTCGGCTAATGTACGCCTAGGCTGGCATTGCTCGAATCTTGCTGGCTGGAGTCTCGTAACTTTGAGTGGCTGGCAGGGTTCGATTGAACCGTTTGATAAAGACAGGTTGTAAACAGCTCATACCACCTGACGTGCCGAAAAAGGAGTTAAGGCATTGACCATCACCATAAAGGAAGAGGACCTCATTCAGAGCGTCCAAGACGCGCTGCAATTTATTTCCTACTACCATCCGGTTGATTTCATTAAAGCGGTTCACTCGGCCTATGAGCGAGAAGCCTCATCCGCCGCCAAGGATGCGATGGCGCAAATTCTCATTAATTCCAGAATGTGTGCCGAAGGCCATCGACCCATTTGTCAGGACACAGGGATCGTCAATGTATTTGTCTCTGTTGGTATGAATGTTCGTTTCGAAACAACACAAAGCCTCGAGGATTTGATCAACGAAGGGGTTCGACGCGCGTACCAATTACCAGACAATGTTCTCAGAGCATCCGTTCTAGCAGATCCAGCGGGCGCGCGCAGGAACACCCAAGACAACACGCCGGCAGTGATTCACATGGAGCTCGTCCCCGGGGACGAAGTTCACGTGCAGATTGCCGCGAAAGGCGGTGGATCTGAAGCTAAATCAAAACTGGCGATGCTGAACCCTGCAGACTCCATTGTGGATTGGGTTGTTAAAACCGTACCGACCATGGGCGCGGGTTGGTGCCCGCCGGGCATGCTTGGGATTGGTATTGGCGGTACCGCAGAGAAAGCGATGTTGCTCGCAAAACGTTCTCTGATGGACGATATCGACATTCAGGATTTGATCGAGCGGGGCCCAAGCAATCGAATTGAAGAATTGCGTCTCGAAATTTTCGAGAAGGTCAATGCGCTGGGTATTGGCGCTCAGGGGCTGGGCGGATTGACCACTGTGCTAGATGTGAAAATTTTGGACTATCCCACCCACGCTGCGAACTTGCCTGTGGCGATGATTCCAAACTGCGCAGCAACACGTCACGTGCACTTCAAACTCGACGGCACTGGACCCGCTGAACTCACGCCACCATCGCTCGACGATTGGCCGGCAATCACATGGGAGGCCGGTGCTGGCACCAGGAGAGTGAATTTAGACAAGGTGACAGCGGATGATATTCGCACCTGGCAGCCGGGAGAAACATTGCTGATCAGTGGCACCATGCTCACAGGTCGAGATGCTGCCCATAAAAAAATACGAGACTTGTTTGAACGAGGCGAAACGCTGCCAGCAGGCGTCGATCTCAAAGGTAAGTTCATTTACTACGTTGGACCTGTTGATCCCGTGGGCGATGAGGTG
The DNA here is from genome assembly GCA_964481245.1 of uncultured Pseudomonadales bacterium. Lineage (GTDB taxonomy): Bacteria > Pseudomonadota > Gammaproteobacteria > Pseudomonadales > Azotimanducaceae > UBA9926. The sequence goes on along the minus strand of CAYZUV010000108.1, from coordinate 3,682 downwards.
GTTGGACCAGCGGGTCCAACGACGTCGACACGAATGGATGGTTTCACCCGTATGATGCTGGAAAAGACGGGTCTGCTCGGCATGATCGGAAAGGCTGAGCGCGGGCCTCTCGCGATTGAGGCCATCAAGGCGCATGGTGCCGTGTATCTCATGGCGGTGGGTGGTGCTGCTTACCTCGTCTCAAAGGCGATTAAGAAAGCGAGCGTTGTGGCGTTCCCCGAACTAGGCATGGAAGCGATTCATGAATTCGTGGTTGAAGATATGCCGGTTACAGTTGCGGTGGACGCCCGAGGGGAGTCAGTTCACCAAACTGGGCCTCGGTTTTGGCAAGGTGAAATTGGTTTAATCCCTTTGTCTGATGCTGGATAATTTGCAGTTCTGGAACGATAGCGGGTATCGGCTGTCGAAGTCATTCAATGCAATCACGTTAATAAATGAGGTAGATGCTCGGCATGTCAGACCCAGCACAATCTGTTGATCAGCTGTACTTTAATGCTGAACAACTGTCCCAGGACTTTTCGTTGTTTCCGAGAAAAGAGCCTGCAGCCGTTATCAAAGGGTTGCTCACCGAGCGACAAATCAATGCGCAAGTCGAGCGTTTGCAGGCGATGGAAGTCGATGAGTACATTGCTTCCAGTGTTGCCCCGACAGAGGAGTCCGGGCGACCAGGCGCGAAAGCCATTGTTCGAGCGCTCAACGTGCCGCTGGTCAACGAAATCAGCCAGGGGCCATTCTACTCGTGCGAATTGACGTTAAATTTCTCAACCGGGCCGAGAAAAATTGGCGTCATCGCGCAAGACCGCGCAGCCGCGTCAGGCGTCTGGGGCCCAGAGCATCACGAACTTGCCGCGCAGCGTGCCAGCAGCTATGCCATTCGATCACTGCCAATTTTAACGCTCATGGACACGCCGGGTGCGGATCCTTACGAAGAGGCCAATGCCAATAATCAGGCCCATTCGATTTCAAGATTGATCGCTGAACTATGTAATGTGGATGTCCCAACCCTTGGCATTATTATTGGGCAGGGGTACTCCGGGGGCGCCATTCCGCTGGCTGCGAGCAATCTGCTGCTCAGCTGTCGAACCGGTGTGTTCAATACGATTCATCCTCGATCGCTAGCGAATCTGGTGCGTCGTTACAATTTGTCCTGGCAGGAATGCGCGAAGTTTGTTGGCGTATCCTCTTACGAGCTATACAAACAAGGCAATATCGACGGTATTGTCGATTACGATCCCGGAGAAACTGCCACTGTCGAGAATTTTTATGCCGCGATTGTGAATGGCATCGAGTCAATTGAGAATGGCGCTCGGAATTTCGTTGCTGAGCATCCAGAGTTGCTGGATCACTATCACAGGAACATACGCCGTTACCTAAATCCCACACCTTATTTGTCTGCCGTCAACGCGAGTTCCACGTTAAAACTCCGTACGTCGCCGACCGAATATCCGAATGTGTTCGGCGTTGCATATCGATACCTTCGGTACCTAGGTTTACGTAGCCGGATTAAAGCGACAACCACGACCCAGTATGGTCGTTTAGTTGATTCAGAAATTCCGCCAGGTGAGCTCGCCGAGCGGGTGCATCGCGAGCGCCGGAGTGCGTTTCTCTCGTGGTTGCAAGACCCAGATAAAATTCTCTACGAGGATCATTTGAGCAAAGCCTGGAAGACGTTCCAGGAGCGTCGACAGCGCCTCGGAGAGGAACAAGGCGCTATTCGCACTTTCTTATTTGGTGAACCCAAAGAAAATTATGACCGCGCGAAGCTCGATTTGACGCTCGAAATCGGGTTGCACCTTTACAACCGTTGGAAGGCAAGCGCGAAGGATAATTTGCTTGCGCTGGTCGAATATCTCCGAGATTACGAAAACGCCTCGGCACTCCTCTCAACTAAAGACATTCGAGACGTGAAGTCGCTTCTCCGAAGCCTATCGAATGATTCGAGTCCATTTGTTCAGCGATTGAAGTCGATGTTTAGCTTTGAAGGCCGCAAGCTCTTTGATGCAGGCTACATCGATCAAAAGAATGTCGATTTTTTGAAGTCAGAGCTGGCATCTGAACTGAACTTAATCATGGAGGCATCGCCCCTCATCGGTGGCGATGCTAGCGCCGGGTTGACGCTAAGTCAGGCAACGATCAATCTCATCAACGAGAGTCAATCGCAGAGCTCATTTATTAGAGCCAATCGCCGAATTCTCGAAGAGGTGCTGTTTAACCAAATTGAGCCGCATCGGGCGCTCGTGACCACGGCAGATCATCAGGATATGAGCGTTGTCGATATCTTGTTGGACGCCGAAGTTCAGCCTCAATTCATAGAAGAGTGTCAGCAACTGTTGGTGTTCTCTGAAGTCTATGACGCGCTGATTAGCGATTTGGTGGCCATTGCGCGTGAAGCTCAGTCCTCGCGAGCACTGCAGAAGGAGACGCTGAATCGAATTTTGGATGGGGCGATTTCGAAATTGGCGTCCACTCCGCTCTTTGAGAATCAGAGTGCAGAACAAATCAATCGGCGATTTGTGGATTGGTCGTTAAGACTCTCAGAGCATGGCAATGGCTCGAATTTCCTGAGGCAAGTCGAAGAGTGGATGCGGGGTGTTCACAAAGACAAATCCGATACGTTGTTCGTGGTCTTGAGTCACCTGTTTGAGCGTGTGATGCCAGAGTTTCAAGGGGCAATCGCATCGGGTAAACCATTCTCCGGGCGCTTAGAGCCGGCTCGAATCGGTCGACGAAAAGACTTCTGGAATCGCCTGAATATTGCTTATCGCGATTTGCTCTTCAATGAAATTTTGACTCGCGAGAAACGCGCGAAGCACACCACGATCGAGACGATCACAGCCGCCTTTATCGACGATTTCGTTGAGATGGACGCGAGCTTGATGTCAGCGAATCCAGTCTCTTTTCCAACCTTTCGACCATCGATCGAATCTGCGCTGAAAGCTGACGTGAGACCTCATGGGCTCATAACCGGGATCGGTGAGTTCAAGGGCTCTGAAAAGCGCTATCGCGCAGGGTTCGTGGTGTCCAATGTCGCGTTTCAGGCGGGCAGCATCGACAATTCCGATTGTGTCCGATTTTGCAAGTTATTGGTGGAATGTGCGGTCCATCGACTGCCGGTGATATGTTTTATCTCTTCTGGCGGGATGCAGACCAAAGAGGGCGCCGCCGCGCTCTTCACGATGGCGGTGGTCAACGATCGAATCACCCGATTCGTTCGTGATAATGACCTGCCAATCATAATGTTTGGGTACGGTGATTGCACCGGAGGTGCTCAAGCCAGTTTTGTGACCCACCCCCTCGTGCAGACTTACTACTTCTCTGGCGCGAGTATGCCCTTCGCAGGTCAGGCGGTTGTTGAACGAAACCTGCCCTTTACTTGCCTAATGAGCAATTACTTATCGTCTAAAGAAGGCGCCATGCAAGGTCTCGTGCAACATCCGTTTGCGCCTAACTTAGATACTGAGCTGCGTAAGGTTGATCCAGAAATACCGGTACCCGTGGAAACCATCGTTCAGGTGGTTGATCGAATTATGGCGGGGCGACTGGAGGGAGACGCTCCCGAGCGAGTCAATGACGTGGTGCACCAAGATGCGGATGTGATCCGGCCGGTGTCAAAGGTGCTGGTGCACGCCCGAGGCTGCACGGCGGTGAAGCTTGTAAGTAAGTCGCTCGAGCACGGTCTAGA
>CAYZUV010000107.1:0-7699 GCA_964481245.1 uncultured Pseudomonadales bacterium | reverse complement strand
AGGAGATCGCTGAAAACACTGTGAATATGTGGCACGTACTCATCGATGTCCGGCGCCATGACGAGCGTGTTGCCGAGCGCAGCATCGTCTGTCTCGACTAAGGTAAAGAGCTGATCAAGGAGCACCTCGCACTCTCTCAGCGGCCCATGGCAGCGATGAATTTCAATCGAGTTGTCGGCAGGCAGGTTTACTGAGTCCTCTTCGACACAACTCGCTGCCTCGATGGTGGCCTCTAGAATCGATGCCTGCAGGCGTCCCAGCGTTGTTTGATCGGACTTCGAAGTGAATTGTTCCACCGAATAGTCTGCCCCCTTCTGGGTGAGGCGTTCATGAAACTCCTGACCAAGACGACCCCAATGAGCAAGGATTGGGTGACCTGCATCCAGCAACAGAAGTTCTGGATCGTAGCCCGCATCGATGGCTTTCGCGGCCTGGCGCGCTGACGATCGTTGCGTGATGAAATCGCCCCAATAGTGCTCGCAGGGATTTAAAAAATAGAGGGTCACCGGTATGTGTTTGGCGATTGCTTCAAATGCATCGAGCTGCATCGGCGCCAAGGTGCTGAGCCCAAATAGGCTGAGACGCTCTGGCAACGGAAGCTTTGCTTCACTTTGATTTAGACGATCCAACATTTGCACATGCAGTCTTGCGCGATGGTTTTCCGCTAGCGAGGGGTCGAGTCGCGTGATGGTTTGCCAGATCAGGGCCTGCCATTCGGCATCAGGGTGGTTCACCGGTTGCCTACCTGCCTGCCATTCCAGCACCCATTCTGGGCGATACAGCAAATAGTTCTCGAAGACCGAGCCCAATTGCTGGGCCAATTCGAAGTCACCGCGTTGCGATTTCGGTCTGGATGCTCTGAACTGTTCAAGAATCGGCGCCTGAATATGAGGCAGTGACTTGAGCACCCGGATTGCAAGAGCATCTCGATCCAAAGGCTCCTGGAAACGGCTTTGTAAAAGGGTACGGTATAGCGCCCACAGATAGCTGGCAGGAAGCTCTAGTTGCAGGTTCGCGGCGATGCCTAGCTGATCGGCAACACGTTGCCTGAGCCATTGTGCGATACCCAAGCTCTGAATCAGCACCGTTTCGGGTGTGAAGGGGGCAAGAGGTCCGCGAAGATCGTCGCAAAGAACGTTGGCAAGCACGTGAAGGTCATTGGATTGGACCAGTTTAAACATAGCTAAAAATGATCAAGTAGGAGGCTTGCATAAATTGAGTATACCGGGCGTCGCTTAGGTCGTGAGTTTTTTAAGGAATCACTGATCGGCCGCTCCGGGTGATAAACCTTCCGTTCTGCGCTGAATGCCTGACTTGCCGCGTTGCAAAGCACTGCTGCAATGGCCTTTGGCCGGGCTCTCAAGGTCGAGGACTGGCCCTGAAGATCGGCCCAGAGCCTGCCGCTGGAGCCAAAACTGCCCTCAGTGTTGCGGCGTGGACATTAGACCAAAGCTGATTAGAATCGACGGTGACCTGCGGAGCAATGACATCCCACTCACGCGAGCAACGATCAAAGAGAATCTGCGCCATGAATATGAATAACCCACGCCCAAACCCCTACGAACTCGACCTCGAGACATTCAATGTGGCGGATCCTGCTCTTTTTCAGGCGGGATTGGAGGCGCCCTTTTTCGAGCGGTTGAGAGACGAAGCTCCGGTCCATTATTGCCCAGACAGCGCCTTCGGTCCTTACTGGTCGATCACCCGGTATCACGACATTATGGCGGTTGATAAGGATCACCAGCGCTTTTCATCGGCCGGTGGCATTACCATCGGTGGCGCGGGCGGTGCGCCTATGCCGCCCCAGGTGCAGTCCGAGCCAGAATCAAGAGATCAAGTGCGCAAAGCGTGGGATGGCTTCGGCATGTTTATCGCCATGGATCCTCCCAAACATGATGTTCAGAGAGCCACGGTGACGGGTGTGGTCGCTCCCCCAAATCTTGCGTCGATGGAGACCGTGATTCGATCTCGGGCGGCGGCTATTTTAGATGCGCTGCCCTTGAATGAATCGTTTAACTGGGTTGATCGCGTATCCATTGAGCTCACGACTCAGATGTTAGCGACGCTGTTTGACTTTCCGTTTGAGGACCGCCGCAAACTGACGCGGTGGAGTGATGTGGCAACCACACCGCCCGGCATGGGGGTCAGTGAAACACCTGAGGCGCGTCGGGCGGAATTGTTGGAGTGCCTTGAGTACTTTACGCAATTGTGGAACGAGCGCGCTAAAGTTAAACCCTCGAACGACCTAATTTCTATGCTCGCCCACGGCGAATCAACGAAGCATATGGCGCCACTCGAATTCTTGGGCAATCTTCTGTTACTGATCGTTGGCGGGAATGACACCACGCGGAACTCGATTTCAGGGGGTGTCCTCGCCATGAACGAGTACCCAGGAGAGTTAGACAAAATCAAATCGGATCAGCGTTTGATTCCCAATATGGTCTCTGAAGTGATCCGGTGGCAAACACCGCTCGCGCACATGCGACGAACAACGACCGTGGATGTCGAATTGAATGGTCAATTGATTCAGGCTGGCGAAAAAGTGGTGATGTGGTATCTCTCCGGCAACCGAGATCCAAGAGCGATTGAGCAGGCCGACGCTTTTCGCGTTGACCGAAGCAAGGCAAGGCAGCACCTGTCTTTTGGTTACGGTATTCATCGTTGTATGGGCAATCGTCTTGCCGAAATGCAGCTCAGAGTACTCTGGGAGGAAATTCTAAAACGCTTCGAATTCATTGAGGTTGTTGCGCCGCCTGAGCGAACCTATTCGACGTTCATCCGTGGTTTTAAGTCGCTGGAAGTGAAATTGCATCCGCGTCGTTGATCAATGGATGGCAGTCTTTCATCGAACTATCCGGGGCAGACGGCGTCGCAATACGCTCCGTTTGAAGGGTGAATGGGATGCGTTAGCCTTGGTGCTGATCGCGCATCAAATGATCGACGCGGTTCGGTTCTGATCACCCAGCCCCTCTAAACTGCAGAAAGAGCAAGGGGAAGCGTGAGTAAGGGCGTAAAGACACGGGTAAAGAAGTTGGCAAAGAGACGCTCAGGGAGCAGCGCGAGGAGAAGCCCAAAGAGGGATCCATATGAAAGCTTGGACGATCACCGCGCTTCAATCAGAGTCACAACTTGAGCAAGTCGCGGAAGGGGTGTTTGATTTCGACATCCGTGCTGCCGAAGCGAAAGGGTTCATCAAGGATCCTGCCCATATCATGATGTTGGCCGTCAGTACGAATCTTGTGGTGGGAATGGCGAGTGCAGTGCTGATTCGACATCCAGATAAGCGCAACGAGTTGTGGATCAACGAAATTGGGGTGGGCGATCACTACCGAGGGCAGGGCATGGCGCCGGCCTTGCTCGAGGCGCTGTTTGCTTGGGCTCGGACTCACGAATGCCAAAATGTCTGGCTGCTGATGGATGAGGGTAACCTCTCCGCTGAGCGCAGTTATCGGAAGTTATCGCCCAGTTCAGAGCGGCGGGATACGGTCATGTTCGAGTGGTCACTCAAGCCAGCATCCGATGAGTAGCACTCAGAGCGGCTTGCATTGTCAGCAATGACCGATTTTAAGGTCCGTTGGGTTTGACCGCTTGCCTGCGGCCGCTGAGTGACGCGGTTTGAGCTGCCTTGGACACGGCCTTCCGCCTCACGGAGGACCTTGGTCAAGTCATTGCGAACTAAGGCCTATGGGCGAGCGATGGGGGCGCCAGACCCATCGTCTTCATTTAGGGTACAGAGCGCTAGAGGTCCTGGGGAATCAAGCGCTATATCGTCAGGCGATCGAGGTCAGTCGGGGTTAAAGGCTTTGTTTTTTAAGGCCGTCAGGCCGAGTTAACAGGGTGTCCAATGTGATGGGGGGTGATGTGTGAGAGATCGATTAAACATAGCGGGCAGGCGAATGCTGGTCGTTGTCACGGTGGTCGTTTGGAGCCTGCCCGTCTGGGCCGAACTCTCTGATATGGAATCCCGCATCGCTGAACTCGCGCGGCAGCAGAAAGAGCCAGCGATCGCGCTGCTAGAGGAGGTGGTCAATATCAACAGTGGCACCATGAATCATGCTGGGGTCCGGGCCGTAGGCCAGGTGTTTGAGCGGGAACTGGCTGCGCTGGGTTTCGAAACGATTTGGCATGACATGCAGTCAGTTGATCGGGCGGGGCATCTCTTTGCAGACTCAGGCGGTGAAGGGTTTTGTCAGCTGCTGATTGGTCATCTGGATACGGTATTTGAAGCTTCGAGTCCGTTTCAGACTTTCGAGCGATCGGGTGATTACGCCACTGGCCCGGGTGTGAACGATATGAAAGGTGGGGATGTGGTCATGTTGTTTGCCCTCAAGGTTCTGAAATCGGTGGGGGCCCTCGATGATGGTCGATATGTGGTGGCGCTCATCGGTGATGAAGAGAAGTCAGGCTCCCCTAAGTCAGTCTCCCGAGGTCATTTAATCTCGGCGGCCGAGCAATGTGACGTCGCCCTGGGTTTTGAAATTGCCACCAGCCTGGACGCCGCGACCATCGCAAGGCGAGGGTCGAGTGGTTGGTTCCTCACCGTCCAGGGGACTCGGGCGCATTCTTCAAATATTTTTAGCGAGGCAGTTGGCAGTGGCGCAATTTTTGAGGCGGCCAGAATACTTTCTGCTTTTCATGAGGCGCTCACGGGAGAACCGAACTTGACGTTCAATCCGGGGGTTATATTGGGCGGGACCGAGGTCAATTACGACCGCGCTCAGAATCGAGGCGAAATCTTTGGTAAGACGAATGTAGTGGCGAGTCGCGCTGTGGTCCATGGGGGGCTTAGGACCTTGACTCGAGCTCAGGAGCTTTCAGCCAGAGCGCGAATGAAGCAGATCGTGACCTCGGGGAACTTACCTCAAACGTCAGCCGAGATTACCTTCAGTGAGGGCTATCCCTCGATGGCGCCAACGGCGGGAAACCAAGCCTTGCTCGAACAGCTCAGCCAGGTGAGTGTGGACCTTGGTTACGGGCCGGTCGAGGCTTTTGACCCTGGCAAGCGGGGTGCGGCAGATGTCTCGTTTGTCGCCGATTATGTGGATGCCATTGATGGCATTGGCGCTGAGGGTATGGGGGCGCATTCCTTGGATGAATCGATCGATCTTGGCACCTTGCCAATGCTCATCGAGCGCGCCGCCTTATTGATGTATCGTCTCGCTCGGAGCCGTGGCCTGCACTAGCGCGCTTAACCTGGCGCCTCATGGCTTCCAAGAAGGGTGAAAGCCGTCTGGCCATGGATTCGGGCTGTTCAATCCGGTTTGCAAAAGGCCTGGGCTGTAAGTTATCGGCAATCCCGGATCAGGCGCGGCGCACGTCAATGAGGCCTGTCCACAGAACTTCGGTATTGGGTAATCAGCGGCAGAGCTGAAGACGGATGACTGGGCTTGGGGGCTCACTTGAGCCTGCATGCAACCGAGGGCTGCGCGTACGAAGGGCTCGGTGGAACTTGAGGCCTTAGATCTACTGGGTGACCATGAGTGAAATCGCGTCTTTGGTTGCTTGACCTGGCGCAGATTGAAAGTAATCGGCCCGAAGAGGGGTCACGGTGATGAATTCGTCGCTAAGCAGTGAGCGGTCACTCGATGCGGCATCCTTGGTCTCCGCCGCATAACCTGCGCGCCATTTGCCATCGGCGGTTTCGGCATAGTTGCTACCGAGGATAGAGGACATCGCCATTGAGGCTTGGCGCACCCCCCTGGGCGTCTGAGTTGCGGGGAAATTAATATTGATTAGCTCGCCCGCAGACGGCAAAACGCCTTTTTCCAGTTGATCGGCCAAGAACTGGGCAGCCTTTGGTAGCACCAACACGGTTGAAGGGAACTGCGTTTCGATCTCAGACAGTCTGATCTCTGCAGAGATCGCGATGGCGGGAAACCCCTGCAGCACCGCGGTCACGGCGGCTCCCACGGTGCCTGATACCATGACATCAGCACCAACATTCTGACCTAAATTTATTCCGGAAATCACGAGGTCCGGCGGCGCGTCTTTCATCAGATGACCCAGGGCAAATCGGACCGCGTCGGCAGGCCGGCCTTCGACGCTCCAGACACGATGGCCGTGCGTTTGAACCATGATGCCTTGAGGCGTGATGCTGGTGCCGCTGCCGCTTTGATTGGAATGGGGTGCAACCAAAAAGACCTGGTGTCCTGCATCTAGGAGCGATGTCCGCATCGCTCTGATGCCTGGCGCGAGGTAACCGTCGTCATTGGTGAGCAAAACGCGCAATGGCTTGGCAGAGGCGCCTACCGCGATCACGCACATAATCATAACAACCGCTGTGAGGAGAAAGGGCGTTAGCAGGCGGTGCATCATGTCGGGTTGTCTCAATAGGTCGGGTCGTCGCATTATGTCACCACTTGGGTTCTAAGGAGACCGTAATGAGTGAGTACCAAACGCTATCCCTTTCGCATGATCAAGGCGTGTGTCATGTCACCATCAGCAATCCCCCTGTAAATGTGATGACAGCGGAACTCTATCAGGACCTCGTTGCCGTCACTGAGGCCCTCGAGAGGGATGACACGATCAAAGTGGTGGTCTTCCAAAGTGCTGATCCCGACTTTTTCATTGCGCATTTTGATGTGTCCCTTATTCTGACTTTCCCCGCCGATGGCCCGGCCGAGAAGGCGACCAAGTTGTCTCCTTTTCATGAGATGTGCGAACGCGTTCGGACCATGCCAAAGGCGACGATTGTCAAAATGGCAGGTCGTGCAGGCGGCGGGGGGAATGAATTCGCGGCTTCGTGCGACATGCGGTTTGGCGTTAAAGGGAAAACCATGATCAATCAAATGGAGGTTCCCTTGGGCATTCTGCCAGGCGGCTCGGGTACGCAGAGACTGCCTAGGCTTGTGGGGCGTGGTCGCGCCATGGAGATTTGCCTTGGCGGCGATGATATCGATGCGCAAACGTGCGCGGATTGGGGCTACCTCAACCGTATTTTTTCGTCGGCAGAGCAAATGAGCGACTTTGTCGATACCTTGGCCGTACGGATCGCGAGCTGGCCGGCAGAAGCGATCGCGCTTTGCAAGGCATCCATTAATAATGCGGAGCTGCCCATTATGGAGGGGCTGCTTGAAGAGGCCTACTTGTTTCAACAAACCTTGAGAACGGAAGGCGCACAAACCAACATGCGCCGGGCCATGGCGGCTGGCCTTCAGACTCGGGAGGGTGAATCCAGAATGGGGCAACTGGCCCTCGAATTTCCTGAGCCCAATTGACCTGGGCGGTGCGATGACATTTCAGACAGGCGACGCCGAGGTCGATGCCACATTAAACCGTGCGTTGGCGGCCAGTCAGGCATTGGATGTGGCAGATGGCATTGGCACCTTGCATTTAAGACACTGGCCAGGGCCGATTGGCGCAGAGCGTCTGCTCCTGTTCCACGGGGGGTCGGGATCCTGGTTGCACTGGATCAGGAATGTTGAGGTGTTATCTGCCCAGTACGATGTTTGGACTCTTGACCTCCCCGCTCTTGGTTGGTCGACAGATCAGGACAAACCCTATGAGGTGAGTCTCGCGGTAGAGCGAGTGCTGTCCGTGATGAAGGCGCAGCCTGTCTTGCAATCGGTGCATCTCGTGGCTTTTTCTTGGGGCTGTGTTGCCGCTAGCTTGATCGCGGCTCGAAAAAAGGATTGGGTGAAGTCAATTTTTCTTGTTGGCCCCGCGTCGCTCGGCGTAAGGAAAAGGCCAGCCGAGCGTC
>CAYZUV010000106.1:0-7712 GCA_964481245.1 uncultured Pseudomonadales bacterium | reverse complement strand
AGCGCAAATCAAGAGCCATCCGTCGCGAGGGGCGCGTGACCTGGCACGCTCCAGTTGCGTCCTTTAAACATCACGTTCCATTGCAAAAACGGAAACAACTTTGACTTCATCTGCCAGTAAAGCTTGCGCGGCTCTTTAGGATCAAAGGGCATGCTGGGCGTCACCACGCCCCCGTAAACAAATTCCGCGAGCATCACCTTGCCGTAAGACACCGTGAGCGGGCAGGCACCATAGCCGTCGTAGGTTTCGTCTTGGTTCGTTACACCATTTAAGTGGTTCACCACATTTTGTGCCACCACGGGCGCTTGTTTGCGCACCGCAGCTCCGGTTTTGGCATTAGGCGCATTCATCACATCGCCCAGGCTGTAGACGTTGGCGTACCGTGCGTGGCGCAGCGTACCGACCTGGTGATCGACATCAACCCAGCCTGCCTCATCAGCCAGCGGGCTGGCTTTGATAAAATCCGGTGCGGTCTGCGGTGGGGTCACGTGAATAAAGTCGAAGGGTTTTACAACCTCTTGCGGTTCACCCTCGGCCGGGGTCACTTTGAACACCGCTTCTTTCGCCTCGCCGTCGATTGCAACCAAGTTGTGACCAAAACTACGCTCGATTCCATAGTCATCACACACGTCGTTCAGAGGCTTTTGAAAGTAGGGCACCCCGAATATAACCGGCTTGGCGCACGCGTACTCGAGATGACAATCAGCCAATGCACGCTTCTGTCTTAGATTATCCGCCGCTAGATAAGCGATTTTCTGCGGCGCGCCTGCACACTTGATAGGCATGGGGGGCTCTGTGAAGAGCGCAGTGCCTGATTCAAACCCTTGCAAACATTGCCAAGTGTACTGAGCCATTTCATAGGTGTAGTTCGTACACACCTGGTTCTTGCCGAGCGCAGCCGAAAGCCCTTCAACACCATCAAAATTGAGTTTGAGTCCAGGGCAAACCACGAGCGTATCGTACGCCCAAGTGCCATCTGACGTTGCCACTTGGTTGTTATCAGGATCAAAACTTTCAGCATATGCCTTGACCCAGGTGACACCCGAGGGCATCACCGACTGCATCGATTTCCGAGTCGCTGCCGCGTCATAGGCTCCCGCGCCCACGAGGGTCCACGCTGCTTGGTAATACGCGGTATCGGAGGGCTCGACGATGGCCACCGTCGCATTCGACTTCAGGTGCTTGATTCTGGTTGCTACGCTGATTCCGGCACATCCGCCACCAATGATCAAAACGTTCACATGATTGTTTGCGGTCATTCGTTCCCCCTTCAAGACTGGTTATCAAGTGCCTTCTCTTGACGAAATCCGACGCTACGTTTGTGATGATTTATCTGAAACTAATACTAAATACCTTGCCAAACAATACCCAAACGCCTGACTACCCGCGCTACGCGCAAGCTCAAGGTCGCATGGCGATCAAGAACAGACGATGCAGCTGAAGTGACTGATCCAAGGTCTGGCTGACTCATCGCGTTCGAGTCTTCGAATGTCCCTCTATACTCCGACGACATTCCGTCGATCTGTGCAACTTACGCCTTTTGAACGCTCTGACCTTTATCTTGCAACGAGATTCAGAGTCCGAGGGGAAATGGCTCTACGTTTGGGGTTTAACCTGGGTTACCCTTGAGGTTCTGTATCGATAAGCGTTGTGCTCAGACTCAATCGCGGACTTGAACCCTCATGCAAAACCAAGCAACCCATCATCCTCTTCGAGACTCAACGCGCGAAGCACTGTCACACCACCTCAGTGAATCCGCGTTCGAGCACGCCTTATCCACACTTGAAGCTGATGGCTTCGTCGTCTTCGAATCGGTCATGACAACGGATCAAATCAACGCGGTACGCGTCGCACTCGAGCCGCATTTCGATCAAGCACGTCGTGGACGAAATGACTTCGAAGGGTTTTCAACCCATCGCGAATATGCGCTGATGGGTAAGGGCGCTATTTTCCCTGAGCTTGCAACGCACCCGTTAGCGCTGGCCTTTGCCGAGGCAACCGTGGGTGCAAGCTGTCTGCTTTCTGCGTTTCTCGCCATCCAGCTTTACCCGGGCGAAACGGTGCAACCCTGGCATGCTGACGATGGCCACTGTCATAGCCCGAGACCTCGCGCACCACTGCAATGCAGCGCGTTCTGGACCATTGATGAAACCACGCCTGAAAATGGTGCCACCGAGGTCATTCCCGGAAGCCATCAATGGGGCGACACAAATGCTGACCGCCGTCTGCGCTCGGGGCAGGCCCACGCGCTACAAGTGGCTTTGCCTCCCGGCTCGCTGATGATTGCGCTTGGCACCCTAGTCCACCGGGGTGGCGCGAATCGATCAGCGTCGCCTCGACTCATTCTGACGCCGCAATACTGCCCTGGCTGGGTTCGACCTTTGGAGTCTATGCTTCTATCGGTACCCCATGAGGACGCTCGAGCCATGAGCGAGCGAGCGCGCGAACTCTGCGGCTACTCGATTCACCCGCCGTTCATGGGTTACGCCGACGGGGTTCATCCCGCCAAGTACCTGAATGATCGAGCGCAGGTCCGTGAGCATTAGCTATTCAAATAGCCTGACCCGCAGTAACCAAAACCCCGTGTCTCTCACAACCCAAGCGCCACCAGTCGCTGATCGCCGCGACGGCGATTGCCTGCATCTCCTCTTCGTGTTTTATTCGGACTCTCAACACTGGAGAGCACCATGATTACCAGACCCTCGATGACGGAGTTACTGGAGGGACTAACGCTCACACTGGAGGCGATGCAAGCCGGGCAGTATGCTCACCCCGAGAGCCAAGCCATTCCTATGCTCGGTGTCATCGACCGTTTGAACAGCGAGTGGTCGAGTTGGCAGGTTCTACTGCTTGAAGACAACCTCGACCTAAGGGATACCCTCACAGACTTAAATCATTCGGTACCCAATACGCCAGAGACTGATCACGGCAGTCATCGTGTAGCCGCACTCGAAGAAGAAAACCGATCGCTCAAATCGAGTCTGGATCAATTGATACTGCAATACGACCTACCCGCGGATGCCAATGCCAGCGCCGACGTGGTTGCTGCCGATGAAGCCGTAAAGGCATTTCTGTCTCGAAGTCTGCACCGCAACCATCGAGTTGATGTGGCACCTCCTCGAGTGGCACCCACCTCTGGCAATGCCGCGGGCGCAAGTATTTCGCTGGCCGATCTTGAAGCAACGCTGTTGAAATATATCCAGGCTGAAATGCGCGACGCCAGCCAAGTTACCATTAGGGATCTTGATCAGCTCACGGGCGGCGCATCTCGCGAGGCTTGGGTCTTCGATCTATCGTGGCAAGCAAACGGGGCACTCCGTACCGAGGCGTGCATCCTGATGCGCGAGCCTATTTCGAGCGTTCTGGTCAGCGATGCATCAGATACCGAATTCAATGGCACTCGCCGAACAATGAGAAATGAGGTCGAGACCATTCGGACGATGCAACAACAAGGCGTCAAGGTCGCCGATATTTTGTTCTTGGAGACCACCGGTCAATGGCTTGATCGCCCCTTCTCCATTGCGCGGCGATTGCCCGGCACTGCAGATGTCAGCGAGGTCCTGGCTTCCCCGGAAGCCGAAACCTTACTTGAAGAATTCATCGATCTGCTCAGCCAAATCCACCGAATTGACCCCCTCACCAACGGGTTTGAGTTCCTCGGCAAGCCCACCCACGAGACGGCAGCCAGAATCCAGGTTGATTTGTTCGAACAGAATTTCAAAGCGCAAGCGCTCGAGCCCTTCCCGGCCATCACCTACATGGTTCAATGGCTGAAAAAAAATGCACCAAAAGCCGATCGCTTGAGTGTTATTCATGGTGACTATCGGTTAGGCAATTTCCTCTGGCATGAGGGACACATCACTGCCGTGCTCGATTGGGAGCAAGTTCACCTGGGCGACCCGCTTGAGGAGATCGCCTTTATGTATTGGCCGCTGTGGACGCTCGAGCCCGTCTGCCCAATCGAGACCTTCATCACCCGCTATGGCGAAAAAATGGGGATGCCTGTTGATCGAACGTCGCTCGCCTATTACCGTGTCTTTATTGAACTTAAGATGCTGGTGGTGGTGTTGACCGGCGCCGCTTCTTTTTACGCCACTAAGGAACGGCAACTCCATTACGGCTCCAGCACGACCAATGCCCTGATTCGAGAATCAGAGTTACGGGCCATTGAGTCAATTCTTCAAGGCGGTCCAACCGTGGCGTTTGACGCCTATCCTGCTTCGTAGGAGACCATCATGACCGATGCTACCCCATTTGAGGCTAAGCAAAGCGGATTGCCTTTTTCGCTGCTACCGATGAACCCGCCGCAATATGGACCCGTCACTCGCTCACTGCTCGCGCGAACCTATGGCTTGCTTGCGGTAATTAATCTCTTAGGTCTCGGCCTCATTCTGCAGGGAGATGATGGACAGGTTGCGGCAGGGCTCTCGCTGCTGCTTCCTGGAAGCGGTTTTCTCTACCTTGGCGCGCCGGGGCTTTTCATCCTAACGATCATCCTTGGCGCACTTGCGATGGTGCTTTGGTGGGGACTGAGCGCATTTTTTACCGTGCCACTCGTTTGGCTTGGTTCCGCACTCGGGTGCTGGTATCTGCCAAGTGAAACGACCTGGGCTTGGGCGTCGACCCCAATCATGGCGTTCACGGCAGTGATTTATGCAAGTCTGTTTTTTCGTGCTCGAAAACACCATCAAGACAAAGTGGCCAAAATTCCTCGGATCAATGACTACCTCAGAACCGCTGAGTTACCCCAAAAAGTCGAAACCGAAATCGAGCCAGGCGAGCTTGAGCGAGAAGTGCTGGGTTGGGCTTATGAATTGGCCTTGCAACCGCCCGACCAATTCGAAGGCTTCGATTGGGGAGAGCAATACCATGGCGGCACCTGCTTACGCTATCAATTGGCATTTCTTGGCGAGTCGCTGGCGGCGTACGCGGCCAACGCGTTGCCAAATTATCAGGGCGAGATTGAACCAGCGATGGCCTCACTCATTGAGCGCATGACGGATCAACGAGTCTGGAAGTATTGGCAAGTGGAAAACTTTCTTGCCCGCGGCAGCACGGATCCCGATCCGATCTCGACCGATAACGTCATGCTGACAGGGTTCTACCAATCGCAGATTAGCCTTTATGAAGCCGCCACCGGTTCGCGTCGTTTTGATGAGCCCGGCGCGCTCAAATTTGTCTGGAAGGATGGTCGAGTGTTTGAGTACAACCACGAGTCGATCAGCCAAGCCATCGTGGCTAACCTCAAACGTTCGAAATTAGGCCTTTATTCCTGCGAGCCAACTTGGGTGTTCACGATTTGTAATTCTCAGGCGGCCCAAGGCCTGATCGGCTTCGATCAAATTCATGGCACGGATTATTGGCAGCAGGTTAAGCCGAGATTCATGCAAGGCCTGACCGAGGAAATGATGACGGCCGACGGTGGTTTTCGTCACATACGGACTAACGTGTTCGGGTTCAGTTTCAACGACGGTGACGGTACGGGCGAATATTTCACCAGCGGCTCCCACGGCTGGGAAGATATAGCCCCTGAACTCGCAGCGCGCGGGCAGAAACTAGCCCTTGAAGGGGTTGCCGAGAAAATGGCCGGCATGGCGACTCACATTCAGGATGGCGAGCTCAATCTATCTCTCCCAGAGACTAAAGAGCGAGCCACCTACATTGAAACCGCCGTCCCTGCCTGGACGGGCATCATCGGGGGAGCACGCGCGGTGGGTAACGAAGGTGTGGCCGAAGCGGCAACGAGGCGGATGTGGCGAGAGTGCGCCACCGGTGAGCGATTCCCAGGCAGGCCTCTGAAAGCCGGTGTGCAAACCATAGCCGTGGCACTTTGGCCATTGTGGAGTCGGCCCTTATCTAAAGGCGCACTGAACCTTCGAGGTTACGTGCCTCCTACCGGGCCGAGACTGATCAGCGCCCCTTGGCCTGCCATCATCGTGACCAAAGCGAAATCGATGGATGGCCACTCGCTCGACCTGGTGCTCGAACCCTATCGTGAAGCGAACAACCCTGCGTGCCGGCTCGAATTCACCCATCTCGTGCCCAATACCTCGTACGCCATCGAGGGGTTGGAAGATGTGCCTTTACTCACCGCCGACCCAAGTGGCGCTGCTTCAATCGAATGCGCCGTGAACGATAGACTTCACCTCAAATTGGTGCCGCATCATGCGTAAGTATTTTGTGATCAGTCGTTGGTGGGATCACCTCGTCGGTCTCAGAGTGTTTTTGATGCGACAGCAACGGTGCACACAATCCCCGACAGAGCCCCCGGCACCCAACCATCTCGCCAACGAACGGGCGTCCACCTAAGCAGTGCCCACGAATCGGCACATCGCGATCCGGCGGGGGCTGGGATTGACTGCCCTTTCGTCGCTCGTCATCTTGGATCTTCTTGCGACTGGCTGGTTCGGCGGTTCAGAACGCGAATTGGCGGTGATTCGATCCATTATTCTCCCCGGACTCGCCTTTGTGGAGTGGATCCCAGCGCTCGGTATAAGTGTTATCACGCTGTCTGTGTTCTCCGTTTGGCTTTGGCTGCGTTGGGGCGCGACCTGGCCGATCGTACTTGTGATGATGGGGTCGGTGGTCACAAGCGCCACCGTTTTACCTCTCCATAGTCATGAAGGTGGACCAGGCATCCCGTTCTGGGCGCTAACGAGCCTTACGCCTCTTTCGCTTCCCTCATCCGCCGCCGAAGTCGCTCCCATTGCTTACGCCAGTCACGAATTCACCATCGTATTAATTATTTTTGCCTTGGTCGGTCAATTAAAGGGTCTGCTGGATCGTCTACCAGGAATGGCTCGTCTGTATGACCGGCTACCCTCGCTCATGTCTGAAGGTACGATCGCCTTGGCAAGGTCGGTTTCGCTCAGCTCTTTCGCTGGAACGCGCACACTTCCGACGCAGTTGGCCGAACCAACGATTGGCCCCGCTTGTGCGCGCCTCGTTCGTACGCTCACCTTAAGATCAGGGCCAACGCCCATGGCAAACGCCTTTTCAGCCTACCGATTAGCGCTGATCCGAACTGATGCGTTGAGCCCGGCGGAAAGCAAGCAATGGGTTGCCGAATGCAGGGTCAACCTCACGGGTGTGCCATGCAGTGAGCCGGGATGGAATCGATTATTAGACGGCACGCTCGCGGCATTGTCACTCGACCCCGGACGGGACGCAGAGGCGATCAGCCGCTGGCAATTCACATTGCGTCATCAATTGCGATTACGACATGGACGTCGAGCATCGTCGATTCATCTGCCCACGATGCTGAGCTTAGGCGTTGCACCGCTTTGGGAGCACGCGCTGAGCCTTGCTTTGGCCCACCAAGCGGGTTGGCTCGATGCTCGGGAGGACTGGGCAGCTCTCCGGCCCCATTGCTTGGGCCTCGCCGCTGGTGGCGATAACCGACCTGCTACGCTAAGACTGATTGCAGCCGGTCGTCTATGGTGTCACTTGCTCGGGGACAGCGAAGCTGCGGAAATATTGAAGCGACGCACGTTGAGTTCAGACCCCATTGCACTCGCGACGCACCACCTCGTGGCACCTGCCAAGACTTAAATGCGAGTCAGCTAGGCGCCAATCACGAACCTTCGGCCGCTCATTGTGTTTGGTTGAATTCAGGCAGCGGCGAATTTTGGGTCCAAACTGTCCCATCCGCCCGCGCTGCTGCGCACCTCACGTCATTAAGCAGAAAAGAGTTTTGGCAGCTCTTCATCCGA
>CAYZUV010000105.1:0-7866 GCA_964481245.1 uncultured Pseudomonadales bacterium | reverse complement strand
GGATCCACGCTGAGTGGATTGTCGGACAAGATCGTCACATCCGCGCGTTTTCCCGCGCGTAAGCTGCCCGTTTCATGTTCGATACCAAGAATTTTGGCGGCATTGATGGTGACGGCAGCCAATGCCTCGGCAGGGGTTAAGCGCTCAGCTTCTGCCATCACGTCGCCTTGTGCATTGACTCGGTTCACCGCCACCCACATGTTTAAGAGCGGCTGTGCAGGCGCCATGGTGAAGTCAGAATGCAAAGCGGTGATCAGACCTTCATCAAAACAGGTCCCCAATCGCCCCATACTCGACGCCCGCTCATAACCCACTGACATTTCTGCATAACGCGAGGACAGCTCATGTAGGTAATAAATGTTCGCTGAAACTGACACACCGAGTCGCTTCGCCCAAGCCAACTGCTCTGGGGTGGAATAACCCATGTGCTCTAGGACGAACCCATGATTCGTCCTCGGCATCTCGTTTTGTAACTGCTCTAAGATTGACAACGTTAACTCCACCGCTCGATCACCAGTCACATGGACATGAATTCGATAACCGGCATGCCAGAAATCCCTGAGCCTCGCTTCCAATAGCTCTGGGACCATTAACCACTCACCCTCGTGACCATCGAGATACCCCGGCGGCAGAAGCTGGGCCAATTGTGAGAAGAAAGCTCCGTCAGCAAAAAATTTGATGCGCTTTCTAAACGTCAATTTAGGCCCGCTTTCAGTGGCTAGGACTGACAACTGAGCTAACGCCTCCTGTGCCGATTTCCCATGCGTCAGCACGCCGCCATGAGGCACCTGTTCCACTCTAAAAAATGTTTCTGGCCCGCCGAATATCGCTCGTGATTCTCGGAGCTCGCGCTCGAAATCGAACAGGCCCACCGCCATATCACCGATGGTCGTATGCCCCCCAAAATGAACCACGTCTCTCAGTCTCTCGAGCCCCTGCCTGAATCGTGTGTCCTCGAGGATGAAGGGATTGAGCCGTGAAATCGCGAAGCCAAGGCCATTCTCGTAGAAGCGCCCGGCGTCTAAATCAACTTGCTTACGGCGCTGGGTCGAGACTTCGTCGATACCGAGATGCAACATGCATGCGTGATTCATGTGTAGTTCATGGAACGATCGATTCCAAACTACCACCGGGCGATCTTCGCTCAATTGATCGATGCGAGATCGATGCATGGCGCCATGCCATAAATCGTGATGTCCCCAAAATATCGTGATCTCGTCATCCACTTCGGCCAGAATCCTGACCATCTCTCGATCAAACGCTTCGGGGGTGACCGTGGCAGGCACCTCTCGCCAGGGCAAAGACCATGGCATCGCGGTAATAAAGTGCATGGGCAAAATTACTGCTGCCATGGCAGGGTGGAGGTGCGGGTCGATAAACCCCGGGACCATGACATCCGACTCGAACTCTCGATGGATGACATGGGGTTCTCGTAAGAGCCAAGGCTCAAGACTTGAAAGACTGCCGACCTCGACGATCATCCCGTCTCTTACAGCAATTGCTGTGGCTTCGGGTTGACTTCGATTCAGAGTCACTATTGTCTTGGCTATATAGACATCGAGCACATGAACCTCCGATACAACGGTTTCATTCTAAGGGGTCTCGGTCTGAACTCACGCCACCTTCCAGTCAGCGGGCCCTGTTGAATTGCCGAGAGCAACATCCGACCGGGCCCTTGTGCTTCCATAACCTTCGCCTAGCCCTTCTTCATCTCCTCAACGATAGCGCTCGCTAGATCCACTTCTTCCTCGGGTGAATGCGCGCAGACTTTGAGGTTAAAAAGTTCAGCGCCGACTCTCGAATATTCCAACAGCTGATCCGCGATTTGACGAGGGGTTCCAACCGGCGTGTAGCGCTCGAAGGCGGAAAAAGGAATCTTGTAGAAACCCTCCATCCCAGATGACACGGCAGCTCTCGCACGATGTTCATCGACGCTATCCACGCCAATCCAGGTTTGATAACCATGAAGCCAAGGGATTTGAACGCGGCCGGCGACCTCAGCGGACTCGTCAATCAATTGCAATGCCGTGGCAAAGCGATGGGTGGAACACCAAACCCCGATCCATCCGTCACCCAACCGGCCAACTCGCCGCAAGGCGGCGTCAGACCGCCCCCCCACCAGGATCGGAATGGGTGATTTGGGTTTGGGTCTGATCAGAGCCGAATCAATCTGGAATATCTCCCCCTCGTGCGTCACCGTCTCTCCCGCAAGCAAGCCACGAATAATCGCCAAGGACTCGTTGGCCCTGCGGCCCCGTGTTGCCGGATCTACACCACAAATTTCAACCTCGTGGCGGTCTTCTCCACCGACGCCAATGCCAAAAACGAATCGGCCGGGTGCAACTCGAGCCATACTGGCGAGTTGCCGCGCGACCGGTAATGGGTGCCTGAGTGGCAGCAAGTAAATACTTGTCATCACGCCTAATTGGTCATGCAACTGCGCCATGGCCGACGCCTCAACGAAACCGTCGGCACCTGCGCCATCATGAAAAGACACATGGTCTGCCAAAAACAAATGGTCGAAGCCCGCATTGAAAATTGCGCTCGCCATAGCTTGACGTTCATGCCAATCGAGATCCCACAGCATTGAGGGTGTTGCTAAACCAAATTTCATACCTATTCACCATCCTATGAACGCTCATCGAGCGGCATCGCGCGATGGAGCAAGCGGACCAAGCGTCTATTGAACACGCACTTGAATCCCATCTGCGGCGCTCAGACCCCTTCATCCAGACTTTACTGGTACCCCTATGGTCAACCCGTGAATGTCGCAGCAGATCTACGACCCCAAAACACTTTTAAGCGGACCCAACCTCGCTTGGTAGAAGCAAGCGCTTCAACACCGAGACCCATTGAGGAATCCAAACAGAAAGCCACGCAATGGCAGGCAGTCTCTATAGCCCAAGGCCTTCTTCATCAAGCCCTAACAAGACTCTACCCGCAAGCTCCATCACGGGCTCGCCCACCATCATGTGCTGGGACGCAACATGAACGTCCCTAAAGTACTGTTGCAAGACCGAGTCTTCAAAGACTGACGAGCCGCCCACGGCGGAGTACATGGCATCGATTACTTCGATACTCACATTCACCGCGTGATTGTTTGCCGTACGAATCAAAAGCCGCTGCTCAAGCGTTGCCTCGGCGATTTCAGCGGCAAACCAAGCTTGATCCAGCGCGTCGTACAAAAGCCCTCGAGCCGCTCGCCAGATCGTCTCCGATTGCGCGACCTTGGTATGAAGACTGCTCCGATGCGCCAGTGATTTGCGACTGCCTTGGGGCGTTTTCTCGATAGCAATCCGCTTCACCTCGTCGATACTGCCTCTCGCCATACCGAGCGCAATGGCTCCGATGGGGGCGCCGAGCAACCCGAATTTTGGGAACCGATAGATGGGTAGCGATGCACGAGCCGTATTCTCCACATGACCACAGACGCGGTGCGAGGGTACCCAGACGTTCCTGGCAATGAAATCGCTCGACCCGGTACCTCTGAGGCCAGATACATGCCAGTTATCCTGAATCTCGATCTCATCGGGTTTGAAGAATACACGGGCCAGTGGTCGGTCTCGATTGAGAGGCTTACCGTCTTGATCCACTTCGTGGACGCCACCCGAAATCCAAGCCGCATTGCGACAACCCGACCCCCACCGCCAATGCCCGTTCACCAAAAATCCGTGTTGACCGTCGCGCTGCTCGGCTGTGACCGTCCCGGAGTCTGCGAACACACCACTTGTGAGCACGTTGGGGTCTTCCAACACCTCGCTCAAAAACTCATCGTCCAGCGCACCAAACAAATACTGGCTCGTCGAGCCAATGAAGACGCACCACGCTGCCGAACCACTGGCAATTGCAAGCCGCTCGCAGAGCTGACAAAAGTCAGCGGGACTAAGGCCTAAGCCCCCTAACGATGCGGGCACCACCAGCCGATAAAAACCCGCACGGGCAAGGGATTCCGCCAGATCTTGGGGAAGTTGCCTTTGAGCATCGATTTCAAGCCGCCGTTCCAACAGTCTTGGTGCTATGGCCTCGGCGCTTGCCAAAATCTCAGCGGCTGAACCCTTCACCCCTTGTACAGTTGATTTCATGGCCTTTGACTCTTGAATAGACAACTTTTATTTCCGATCAAATGACGCTCCGCTGACGCACTGTTACCGATCCCTGCTTCAATCGCAAGAGATCACGCGGTGTCGGCGTGCTTGGCTAGAGCTTAACGCAAGCGTGATTACGCTGCCTGCTGAACTGGGGCTGGGCTTTCGAAAGGCTTCAGGTCAGTTCGGGGTTGAAATTTAAGCGAGACTCAAATGATTAGGGTAGAATCGCCCCCCATTGGGACGAGCGACTCAGACGCTCTGAGGTTCACAGCCGCGGCTAAATGCCTAGCACGTGAGGGGCAAGGGCGTTTACTCGACACTCGAGGCCACGGGTCGCCCGATAACTTTCCAAAACAATAACATTCCAATACCAATAACATTCCAAAACCACTAGCTTTCCAAAACCAATAGCTTTCAATAAGAGGACACTGCAACGCTGATCGACGAACGATTGGCTGCATCGAACGGACCACCACCATGATGAACGAAGATTTTAGAAAACCGCTACCAGGCACTCAGCTCGACTACTACGATGCAGTGGAAGCCATTGAAACGCTCTCGCCTGGTGCCTATGCAGGTCTGCCCTATACTGCGAAAGTCCTCGCTGAAAACCTGGTAAGACGATGCGATGCCGCATCGCTGGAGGCCAGCCTGCGACAAATCATCGAGCGCAAACGTGAGCTCGATTTCCCCTGGTTCCCTGCTCGGGTGGTCTGTCATGACATCCTAGGGCAAACCGCACTGGTTGATCTCGCAGGACTAAGGGATGCGATTGCTGAAAAAGGCGGTGACCCAGCCCAGGTGAACCCGGTGGTTCCCACACAGCTCATCGTCGATCACTCTCTCGCCGTCGAGCATGCGGGATTTGAACCCGATGCCTTCGAGAAAAATCGAGCCATCGAGGACCGACGCAATGACGACCGGTTTCATTTCATCAATTGGACGAAGACCGCATTCGAAAATGTTGATGTCATTCCCCCAGGCAATGGCATCATGCATCAAATCAACCTCGAAAGAATGTCACCCGTCGTGCATGCAG
Source organism: uncultured Pseudomonadales bacterium (assembly GCA_964481245.1). GTDB lineage: Bacteria > Pseudomonadota > Gammaproteobacteria > Pseudomonadales > Azotimanducaceae > UBA9926. The sequence continues at coordinate 2,739 of CAYZUV010000105.1, read as the reverse complement.
AGGCCGGTGTAGCATTCCCGGACACGCTGGTTGGCACCGACAGCCACACCCCTCACGTGGATGCGCTTGGTGTCATAGCGATCGGAGTGGGCGGTCTTGAAGCAGAGAGCGTGATGCTCGGGCGGGCCTCCTATATGCGACTCCCCGACATCATTGGCGTTCACCTCAAAGGCCAGCGCCAGCCCGGCATTACTGCAACAGATATCGTTCTTGCACTCACAGAGTTCTTGCGAGAACAACGCGTGGTTTCCTCTTATCTCGAATTTTTCGGCGAGGGCGCAGACGCCCTGACTCTGGGTGACCGAGCCACGATTTCCAACATGACGCCCGAATTTGGCGCGACAGCGGCCATGTTTTATATCGACGAAAAGACGATTGATTACCTCAAACTCACGGGTCGAAGCGCTGAGAACACGTCGCTTGTGGAAGCCTATGCCAAGGCAATGGGGTTGTGGTCTTCCGAAATGACTGGGGCCCAATATGAGCGAGTCTTGGAGTTTGATTTATCCAGTGTGGTTCGCAACATCGCGGGCCCGTCCAATCCTCACAAGCGAGTCGCCACCAGCGATTTAGCCAAAGCAGAGATCGCTGCACCTTTCGAGGAGACGGAGGGCCAAATGCCAGACGGCGCGGTGATCATCGCTGCCATCACCAGTTGCACAAATACCAGCAATCCTAGAAACGTCATCGCGGCGGGCCTTCTGGCTAAAAAAGCCAACGCTTTGGGGCTCACCCGCAAGCCTTGGGTGAAAACCTCTCTCGCACCCGGATCCAAGGCGGTACAACTCTATCTTGAGGAAGCTGGCCTACTCTCTGAGCTCGAGGCCCTGGGCTTTGGCATCGTTGCCTTTGCCTGCACCACCTGTAATGGCATGAGCGGTGCGCTTGATCCGATCATTCAAAAAGAAGTGATTGACAGAGATCTCTATGCGACCGCCGTGCTGTCTGGCAACCGAAACTTTGATGGACGGATCCATCCCTACGCCAAGCAAGCGTTTCTCGCTTCTCCGCCGCTTGTGATCGCCTACGCGATTGCTGGCAGCGTTCGATTCGATATCGAGCAAGACGTCTTAGGCGAGGGTCCTGATGGCCAGGCAATTACCTTGAAAGACATTTGGCCGACTGATGAGGAGATCGATTCAGTGGTCAAGGCATCCGTAAAACCCGAGCAATTCAAAGCGGTTTACGAGCCAATGTTCATCAAGGTTAAAGACACCACCGACGCCACCGATCCCCTCTACGATTGGCGACCACAGAGCACTTACATACGGCGCCCGCCCTATTGGGAAGGCGCGTTAGCTGGCGAGCGCACCTTGAAAGGCATGCGGCCGCTTGCGGTTCTTGGGGACAATATCACCACCGATCACCTATCACCCTCCAACGCCATTCTGGCAAGCAGCGCGGCGGGAGAATACTTGGCGAAAATGGGATTGCCTGAAGAAGACTTCAATTCTTATGCGACTCATCGTGGGGACCACCTGACGGCGCAAAGAGCCACGTTTGCCAACCCAAAGTTGATCAACGAGATGGCCATCGTTGATGGCACTGTGAAGCAAGGCTCGCTCGCTCGAATTGAGCCAGAGGGTGAGGTGGTCAGAATGTGGGAAGCGATTGAAACCTACATGGATCGAGCACAACCTCTGATCATCATCGCTGGCGCTGATTATGGCCAAGGGTCAAGTCGAGACTGGGCCGCCAAAGGCGTTCGGCTTGCGGGCGTGGAGGCCATTATCGCGGAGGGCTTTGAACGCATTCATCGGACCAATCTCGTCGGCATGGGCGTGCTCCCGCTTGAATTTATTGCTGGTGCCAACCGCCAGACTTTCGGGATCGATGGCACAGAAACGTTCGATGTTGAAGGCGTGCCATCGCCCGGAGCGACGCTTCAGGTTCGAATGACTCGCAAAGACGGCACCGAAGTGACCTTCGATGCGAAGTGTCGTCTAGATACCGCTGAGGAAGTGTCAATCTACAGTGCTGGCGGCGTCTTGCAGCGTTTCGCACAAGATTTTCTTGAAGCACAAGCAAGCTAACGAAACCTGATCGACGGAGCGCTTCGACGTGACCCACTCACCGCAAATCAAAATTCCCGCGACCTACATGCGCGGTGGCACCAGCAAAGGTGTCTTTTTCAATATCCATCAGCTACCCGAGATCTATCAGACGGCAGGCCCGGCACGCGATGCGATGTTGCTCCGAGTCATTGGCAGTCCAGACCCTTATGCCAAGCAAATCGATGGCATGGGCGGTGCCACGTCAAGCACAAGCAAGTCTGTTTTGGTCCAGAAAAGTGTTCGGCCCGATCATGATGTGGACTATTTATTCGGGCAGGTTTCAATCGATCAGCCCTTCGTCGACTGGAGCGGCAATTGCGGCAATTTGTCCGCCGCCGTGGGACCTTTCGCCATCAACGAGGGCTTGATTGATCCCGAGAAGCTCCCTCAGAACGGCGTCGCGGTCATTCGAATTTGGCAGGTGAATATCGAAAAAACGATCATTGCTCACGTGCCCATCACGAACGGCGCCGTGCAAGAGACCGGTGATTTTGAACTGGATGGCGTAACCTTTCCAGCGGCTGAAGTGCAATTGGATTTCTTAGACCCCGCTGATACGGACGAAGGCTCCATGTTCCCCACTGGCGCACTCATTGACTCATTAGAAGTGGAAGGCGTCGGCACCTTCGAAGCCACGATGATTAACGCGGGCATCCCGACGATTTTTCTCAATGCCAGTGCCCTG
>CAYZUV010000104.1:0-8014 GCA_964481245.1 uncultured Pseudomonadales bacterium | reverse complement strand
CATCACCTTTAACAACAGTGGGCCAAGCTCTCTCGGCTTGCTCGACGTTTATCACGTACCGTCGTTTCGCCGGCCTCGCTGGGATTGGCCGAATACACGCATCTCGGGCACTCAAAGATCGATTATTTATCTTTCAAATTGGTCATAAATTGACGCTGGATGGCGGACTTTTTTTCGTCGCACAGCATCAAAGGAGGCGCCCATTCATAAGCTGCATGAATGGGCCAAAAGTCTACCACAACTGCGCCAAAACTCCCAAGCAAAGGAACAACGAAAATTGAATCTATCCATCTGTTTTAATTGATTTTTTTATAATTTTTCTTTTTTTTAATCACGCGCCTTCACGACGTTACATTGGCCCTCAATCGAGGGGTGAATAAATGCTCGTATAATGAAGCACAGAGCACATCCAGACAGGCCAAAATGTATGTCGAATACACTCCGTTTGCAGCCTTCTTGGGTCATCCCAATCCGGCCTGAAAACACGGTCCACGTTGATTTTGACCTGGTCATTGGTGAGGGCGTTATTGTCGACCTTTTGCCTCGGCAAGCTGCAAACGATCGCTATGGAGACCTTCCGACTATCGACCTAACAGGCGAGGTCGTCCTGCCTGGACTCATCAATTGCCATGGCCACGCGGCCATGACATTACTTCGAGGGTACGCCGATGACCATAGCTTGATGGCATGGCTTGAAGATCACATCTGGCCCGTTGAGGCAAAGTGGGTATCCCCTTCGTTTGTCCACGCTGGCGCATGGCTCGCAGCTGCCGAATCACTCAGTCGAGGGACAACCTGCTGCGCTGATAGCTATTTTTTTCCACAAGCCACCGCCGAAGCCATGGGCATGACAGGCATTCGAAGCCAGATCACGACGCCAGTCATTCAATTTCCTAATGCCTGGGCCAGCACTGAAGAGGACCACATCGCTCAAAGCTTGTCATTTTTCGATTGGGCGGCAACGCGACCTAGGCTCACGGTTGGATTTGCGCCCCATGCGGCCTATTCGCTCAGCGACCAGGGGTTTGAGCGCATCAGGCAGTTAGCGCTAGCAAACGATTTACCCGTTCATCTGCACCTGCATGAATCCAATGATGAAATGATTCGGCACGCAGCGCTCTATCAATGTCGCCCCATTGACCGCATGCGCCGGCTTGAGATGTTCGACACGCAATTGCAAACCGTGCACATGACACAGCTCCTTGAAGAGGAAATTTCATGGCTTAAATTGACCGAAACCGCGGTCGTACATTGCCCAGAATCGAACATGAAACTAGCCAGTGGTATCTGCCCCATCGATCAGCTCCTTCGCGAGGGTATCGATGTCGCGCTCGGCACCGATGGCGCGGCCAGTAACAATGATCTCGACCTCTTTCAGGAAATGCGTACGGCGGCACTACTCGCCAAGGTCGCGACTGGCGTCCCGGAAGCATTGAGCGCTGAGCAAGCACTCTATATGGCCACCCTGGGTGGCGCGCAGTTTCTCGGACTGGATCACCTAATCGGCAGTCTTGAGATTGGGAAGCAAGCGGATGTGATATCCGTTCGCTTGAGCGACATTCAGACCCAGCCCGTATATCATCCCGTCTCCCAACTCGTGTATGCCGTGACTGGGCATAATGTCACCCACACCTTTGTCGAAGGAGAACTGCTGTACCACAACGGCGACTTTAATCGATTTGATGTTGGTGAGTTGAGGACGCAAGTCAGCCAGTGGCAAGCAAGGATCGGAGCATTGATATGACGCTTGATGAGAACCTTGACCCCGAGGAGATCAAAAAGTTTGAAGAGATGGCCCAGAAATGGTGGGACCCCAAGAGTGAATTCAAACCGCTTCATGCTATCAACCCGCTCAGAATGGGTTACATCCAGGCCCGCGTTGACCTAAAAGGCCTCACTGTTCTCGATGTCGGCTGCGGAGGCGGGCTGCTCACCGAGGCTATGGCGGGCGCAGGCGCGAACGTCACTGGTATCGACATGGGCGTCATGCCCTTACAGGTGGCGAAACTTCACCTTTACGAGTCGAACTTGACCGTTCACTACCAGCAGTCCACGGCAGAATCTTTCGCTGATCACCATCCGGGGTCGTTTGACGTCGTCACTTGTCTCGAGATGCTCGAACACGTTCCGGACCCCGCGTCTGTGATTGAAGCCTGCCATCGCCTTCTCAAGCCAGGCGGTCATTTGTTCTTGTCAACCATTAATCGCAACCCCAAGTCATACCTCTTCGCGATCATAGGCGCTGAATATGTCTTGCGACTCCTGCCCAGAGGCACCCACGACTTTAAAAAGTTCATCAAGCCTTCCGAGCTGGCGCAGGTTATGCGCCAACAGGATTTCTTACTCAAAGACATTTGCGGTATGACCTACAACCCACTCACGGACCAGTACAAACTTGAAGCCGATACTGATGTGAACTATCTCATGCATGCCATCCGCGGATTAGAGTCCCATTGAGTCAGTCCATGGATTTCGATCAGCGATTGATCCTAGTCACGGGCGCGGGCTCTGGCATTGGCCGCGCCACAGCTCTCGCGCTCGCTAACGCCAACGCTCGCCTGCTTCTGCTGGGCCGTCATGTCCCCGCTCTTGAAAGCATCTTCGATGACGTTGTCGCCGCCGGGGCGCCGGAACCCTCAATCTTGCCCTTGGATCTCGAAGGTGCCTCGGCCGCTGACTACGCGCAGATTGCACTCGCCGTCGAACAGCAATTCGGTTCGCTCTACGCCCTGGTGCACAACGCAGCGGAACTGGGAGAGCGTGTGCCTTTTGAGCACTATCTCGAGGCAACCTGGCAACGGGTGATGCGAGTCAACTTCGAGGCGGCAACCCTACTGACGCGCGCCTTATTGCCTCTCCTCAAGGCAAGCCACCATAGCCACCTCGTCTTCACGAGCTCAAGTGTCGGAGAAACGCCTCGCGCTTATTGGGGGGCTTACTCAGTCTCAAAATACGCGTTAGAGGGATTTGCCAAGCTCCTTGCAGAGGAATTTGAGAAGACCTCCCAAATCGACGTCACGATTATCAATCCAGGTGCAACAAGAACTCGCATGCGCCAACTCGCTTACCCCGCAGAGAATCCTCTCGACTCGCCAGAACCTGAACAGGTGGCGCAGCGGTATCTGCGTCGTCTTAATCCAGAACTTGGCAGGCAGGGCGCGCAGCGTATTCATGCCGATGGGTCGGTGACTGCGCTCTCCTAATGCCCATCTAGGAAATTGCCGCTCATCGCGTCAGCGCGTTCGAAGGCATTAGGGAAACCGGAGCAGTTAACGAGGCTTCCTTGAGCCGGGCTTCGAGGGCTTAGCTTGTGACCGACGCGCTGGGCCTGGTTTAGCCGACCCTCCTTGCCTGGACGCTCGTCCTGGCGCAGATCGTTTTTCAGCTGAGCGCCTCGCTCTTAAGGATGGGGGTGATGTCTCTTCTGTTGATGGAGGGCGCGCGTAGGTTCGTCTAGGCTGCGCCGGTCTGGCGGAATTTTGATCGTTTGCCCCCTTTTGCCGCTCCGCCTTGGGTGAAAACTGTCCGCTGCCTTTTCCACGCTTTTCTAACTGAGGCGGTTCAAGTCCCGCCATCCGATACAACTCGACTTCGTCCTTACCGGTGATCGCCAGCGTCCGGCGCGATTTGACGCCTGAAGGAATAAAGAATGAACCGAACCGAACGCGCTTCAATCGGCTCACCACCAAACCTTGTGACTCAAAAAGCCGCCGCACCTCACGATTCCGACCTTCCTGCAGCACCACGTAGTACCACTGATTCGCCCCCGATTCATCGCGCCCTTTGCGAACATCAGTAAAGCGCGCAAGTCCATCTTCAAGCATCACACCTTGGCGCATGGCCTCCAACTGAGACTCTTGAACTTCGCCCAAGATACGAACAGCGTATTCGCGATCGATATTTGCACTCGGATGCATCAACCGACTGGCAAGTTCACCATCCGTTGTGAACAGCAATAAACCCGCTGTATTAAAGTCCAGGCGACCCACCGCGATCCAACGCCCGCGACGCAACTTTGGTAGCGCACTGAACACATTGGGTCGGCCTTCGGGATCATCTCGAGAACAAATCTGGCCTGCAGGTTTGTTATAAATCAGATGCCTCGGTGGCTCGATGATCCGCCTAAGCGGCTTGCCATCCACAGTGACGCGATCATCCTCTTCGACCCGATCGCCTAGCTCCGCACGCCGACCATTGATCGTCACTCGCCCCGATTCGATCCACTGTTCCATGGTTCGACGACCACCGAGCCCTTGACTCGCCAACACCTTCTGTAATTTTTCGCTCATAGCTTCTCTGCAAGAGGGGGATCACACGGTAGCCGATAATCTGCTAACGGGGGGGCAGTGCATCTTCTGGTTCATCAGAGACCGGGACCGACGAGTCCGCGGACTGGGATGCCACGTTATCTGACGCCCCTTCCTCGTTTTCCATCGAGGTGTTTACTTCCGCGGGTTTGGGCGTTTCAGCTGGACCCGCCGATTCTGAGGGTTCAGCTGCAGCCTCACGGATGGTTTCGACCTCGTCGTCAAGCATGTCATCAAAATCGTCATCCAACGAGTCAGATCGAGGCGCCATCACCTGACGAATATTCTCCTGAATTTGATCAACGCGTTGCGTTACGGCTTCAAGCTCAGTGTCGCTCACACCTTCCAGCTCAACCTCTTCAGGCTCAAGTTCGATAGACTTCATTTCAATGAGAGGTTCGTCTAGCTCAAGCGAGCGATCTTCAGCCGCAAGGTCCTTAATCTCCTGGAGCGTTGGCAGCTCTTCCAGACTCGCGACATTGAAATAGTCTAAGAAAGATTTCGTCGTGGCATACATCGCAGGACGACCAGGGACATCGCGGTGCCCTACAACCCGAATCCACTCACGCTCAAGAAGCGTTCGAATAATATTGGTTGAGACAGCCACACCTCGAATTTCTTCGATGTCACCCCGCGTGATGGGTTGCTTGTAAGCGACCAAAGCAAGTGTTTCTAGCAGCGCTCGCGTGTATCGCGGAGGGCGTTCTTCCCAAAGACGACTGACCCAATCCGCATACTTTTCCTTCACCTGGAATCGATAGCCCGTTGCCACTTTTTTCAGCTCGAAACCTCGTGTCTCGCAATCGGCTTCAATTTCACCCAACGCCTCTCTTATTTCTGTTCGCGTCGGTGCTTCAGCGAAAAACAGCGATTCCAAATTATCAATCGTTAAAGGGGATTCAGACGCCAAGATGGCGCCCTCGATAATCCGCTTTAACTCGGCTAAATCACTCATCTTCTTCGACCTCAGACGGCGGTTCGATGACACTCACCGCTCTCGCTTTGACATGGATCGGCGCAAAGGGGGCAGCTTGTTGAATCTCGAGCAACGACTCTTTAATCAGTTCCAACACTGCAATAAACGTTACCACGACGCCTCGGCGACCCTCAGATAATTCAAACAAATCGATAAAGGGTAAGAACTGATCCCCGATGTTTTTTACTTTAAATAGAATTTGAGACATGCGCTCACGCGTGGACAGAGGCTCGAGCGAGATGTGATGCGACGCAAATTGATCTGCTCGTCTCAACACACTGGCAAGCGCCATCAGGAGTTCCTTCATCTCCACATCAGGTAAAGGTTTCGGCCGCTTGTTCTCTGGCGCCTTGGCGTTAGCGATCCAGACTTCCCGGTTCACGCGTGGCATTTCATCAATGGCCACTGCCGCATTCTTAAAGCGCTCATACTCTTGAAGCCTGCGGATCAACTCTGCTCTTGGGTCGTCTCCTTCATCCTCAGCGGATTCGGGTCTAGGCAGAAGCATGCGCGATTTGATTTCCGCGAGCATCGCAGCCATCACCAGATACTCGCTCGCCAGTTCGAACTGTAATTCCTCCATCAGCGCGATGTACTGCATGTACTGCTCAGTGATATCCGCGACCTTAATTTCCAAAATATCGAGGTTTTGACGACGGATCAGATAGAGCAACAAATCCAGTGGCCCTTCGAAGGCTTCAAGAATGACCTCAAGCGCATCAGGTGGGATGTATAAATCGGCGGGTAGTTCGTTGAAGGGCACCCCACCGACTAATGCGAGTTCACTCTGCCGACGAGGCATCTGGGGCAGGAATTGCGGATCTGTGGGCGGCGTGACTTCACTCATAGCGATCGGTAGTCGAGACCCATCACTGACCGCACTTCTTCTAAGGTCGCCCTTGCCTGCGTTCGAGCCTTCTCACAGCCCTCGGCGATGATAGATCGGACCAAATCGGGATTCTGTTCAAACTGAATGGCTCGTTCCCGCATCGGTTGCTGCTCAGCCAAAATCGCCTCTGCTAGGGGCGCTTTGCAGTCGATACAGCCGATACCCGCCGACCGGCACCCATCTGATACCCAGTCGCGCGTGGCTGCATCAGAATAAATCTTGTGCAACTCGAACACAGGGCACCGAGCCGGATCACCCGGGTCAGTGCGTTTTACCCGCGCAGGATCAGTGGTCATGGTCTTAATCTTTTGCGTCACCGTCTCGGGCTCTTCTCGCAGTGAAATCGTATTGTTGTACGATTTCGACATCTTCTGACCATCGAGCCCAGGCATGACCGCGTTCTCTGTTAGCAGCGCCTGGGGCTCGGGTAATATGATCCGCCCACTGCCTTCGGCATAACCCAAGAGTCGATCACGGTCCCCTAGGGATAGGTTGCCGGAATCAGAGACCAGAGATTGTGCTTTTGCCAGAGACTCTTCACTGCCCTGCTCCATATATTTCTTACGAAGCTCTCGATACAGACTCGCGTTTTTACGTCCCAATTTCTTGACTGCTTGATCGGCTGCATCCTCGAATCCAGCATCCCGCCCAAATAGGTGATTAAAGCGCCGCGCAAGCTCTCTCGTCATCTCTACATGCGGGACTTGATCCGCTCCAACGGGCACTTGCCCCGCGCGGTAGATCAAGATGTCAGAGCTTTGCAATACCGGGTAACCTAGAAATCCATAGGTCGCCAGATCACGATCCTTGTTCTTACTCACTTGATCTTTAAAGGTCGGCACGCGTTCAACCCAACTGAGCGGCGTGATCATCGATAAGAGCAGATGAAGTTCCGCGTGCTCGGGCACTCGACTCTGAACGAACAGCGTGGTTGAACTGGGATTCACACCGGCCGCCAGCCAGTCGATCACCATCTGCCAGACGCTCTCTTCGATACCCCTTGTATCCTCATAATGACTCGTCAGTGCATGCCAGTCGGCAACAAAGAAAAGACACTCATATTCGTGTTGCAACTGCACCCAATTCTTCAGCACACCATGGTAATGCCCCAGATGCAGTCGGCCTGTTGGACGCATACCGGAGAGAACGCGTGACTGGGGTTTTTCAATGCTCACAGTGATGATCCAACTTGATAAGCCCGACTTCGGAACGCCGCGATGCCTAGGGGTGAACGTACGAGCGATGCGGCGCGGGGCAATGACAGAGGCATGGGAGAAGTATACCGGTTGGCAAGGGCGTTTGTCTCAACTCGCGCGCCCTTTCATGCGTTCTGGAAAAGATCATCTTCGCATACCCAAGTCTGAGCGCTGCCTGATCGACGATCAGGTTGGGCGTCTATTCACACCCAGGCCTTGCGTCGTTTAAGGCCCTTCCCCTTCGCCACTCAAACGGGATTAACGGTCCTGCACTCAAAACAACGACCACTCGAATCCGCACCCACCGACCGCGCCAATGCGCAACGTGCACTAGACCGTGCGATCGCTCTTACAGAGTGCTTTAAAACACCCCTGCATGGGCCTTTCACAAAGTCGACGATTCGAGCACTTTCGTTTCAAATCACACTCAGCCAAGGCGAGCTTAACCACTGCCTGCCTACCATCAGGCGAGTTGAGAAACGCACACCTTGGCCTAGCCCTCAAACGCTGAAAAGTCGCCTAGGCCTTGCCGCAGAACCTCTGGCGCATCACCTGTTAAATCGACCACTGTGGTGGCTTCAAGTGAGCCCATCCCGCCATCGATCACCAGATCCACTTCATGCTCAAGCGTTTGGCGAATATCGTA
>CAYZUV010000103.1:6516-8021 GCA_964481245.1 uncultured Pseudomonadales bacterium | reverse complement strand
ATGCCCAGAATCGGCACTTCCACCTTTCGGAACATTTCAATGCCTTTACGGGCATCCAGAAGACTTAAATCTTGGGGCGTGGTCACGATGAGCGCCCCATCCAATCGCACCCGCTGCGCGAGCGTCAGCTGAATATCGCCCGTACCCGGCGGCATATCGATCACCAGCACATCGAGCGCTGGCCAGTGGGTTTGGGTCAACATTTGCTGAAGCGCACCACTGGCCATAGGCCCTCGCCAGATCGCTGGCGTGCGTTCGTTACCGAGGTAGCTCATAGACATCGTAGCAAGCCCTCTAGCCATCATTGGTTGGAGCTTGCCATCGACCACATCAGGCTTAGTGCCTGCGGGCACACCCAGTAAGCGCCCCACGCTTGGCCCGTAGATATCCGCATCAAGCAGTCCAGTCTTCGCCCCCAGTGCTGCCAGTGCCGCCGCAAGATTGCTTGCCACGGTCGATTTGCCAACCCCCCCTTTACCTGAGCCGACAGCAATCATGCATTCGACTTGGGGTAACACAATGGTGTCTATGCCTTGGTCTGTCATTAACTTTTATTCCAACCCCTTAGCTCACCCACGCAACGAGCGGGTGAGTTTCTCATCAAAACGCTCGGGAGCGAGGTTTTGATATGGTAGCGCGACGCCGTTCGAGTTCTTTGCGCGGGCTTTGCCAACCCCGCGCCGCGCATTTTAACCGGATCTGATCAGGAGGTGCAGGCGGCCTGAGTACTAGGCGAGGTTGAATGACCTTGACCACGACTAAGTCGTGCAACGACCTGAGTCAAAAAAGCGTCCAGTCCACGATGCGCGCCCGACCTCGAACACTATTTAATCTTCTTTGGGCTTAACGGCAGTTGCCCGGATGGCCTTCGCTTCGCTCGGTCTGCGCGCCCGCTTTTGCAGGATACGATGAATTGGGGAACCAACCAGAATGGACAATGCTGAGGCCTTATTCCATAAGGTGTCGAGGGCGCGATTCAGGTAAAATGGCGCTCGATAAAACGTAGAGACCTTATTTGTGACACGATCGATACTCGTGACCTCCGCCTTGCCCTACGCTAACGGACCGATTCACCTCGGGCACATGCTAGAACATGTGCAATCCGACATTTTCGTCCGATTTCAACGAATGCGAGGGCACAAGACCTATTTCGTCTGCGCTGATGATACGCACGGGACCGGCATCATGCTGAATGCAGAGGCCGAGGGGACGACCCCAGAAGCCCATATAGAGGTTGTTGCCGCCGCACATCGCGCGGATTTCCAAGATTTTTTAATCAGTTACGATTGTTATCACTCGACACACTCGGAGGAAAACAAGGCGTTATCCGAGACCATTTATCTTCGACTGAAGGAAAATAACGCCATCCGAAAAGCCTCTGTCGCACAACTTTACGATGAAGAAAAATCTCTGTTTCTTGCAGACCGGTTCGTTAAGGGCAACTGCCCAAAATGCGGGGCGCCTGACCAGTACGGCGATAATTGCGACCAGTGCAGTGCGACGTA
>CAYZUV010000103.1:0-6416 GCA_964481245.1 uncultured Pseudomonadales bacterium | reverse complement strand
ATCAATTTCCATACTCTGTTCTGGCCAGCGATGCTCAATCTCTCCGGCTTCCGGACCCCTACCCGCGTGCAGGTGCACGGGTTTATCACCATAAACGGTGAAAAAATGTCGAAGTCCAAGGGCACCTTCATTACCGCTCGAGACTACCTGGAGCATCTTTCACCCGAATACCTCCGCTATTACTATGCGAGCAAGCTTTCTAACAGCGTGAGCGATATGGATATCAACCTCGAGGACTTTCAGCAGAAGGTCAACGCGGATCTGGTTGGGAAAGTCGTCAACATCGCGAGTCGCTGCGCCGGCTTCATTCACAAGCAATTCGACAGCACGCTCAGCCAGCAAGTAGAGACCCCGCTCTTTGCTTTGATCGCCGCAAAGGCCGAAGCCATTGCCGAGCTCTATGAGCAATGCGAATACAGTAAAGCGATGCGAGAAATCATGGCGCTCGCCGATCAAGCCAATCAGTTTATTGCTGAAGAGGCGCCGTGGCAGTTAATCAAATCAGACGACACCCGCGAACGGGCGCATCAGGTTTGCAGCGACGGCTTAAACCTCTTTCGATTACTCATGATTTATCTCAAACCTGTGCTGCCAGCCCTTGCTGCCCGCGCGGAGACATTTTTGAATGTGGCACCACTCACGTGGCAAGACCACGTAAGTCAACTCACCGGTCACAGGATCAATCCCTTCAATCCGCTGTTGGCAAGATTAGAGGCGAAGCAGGTCGAAGCCTTAGTCTCCGTACCGGATGAAGCTTCCAACGCCGCGATGATTCAGGGGGCTTCGGAGGACTCAACGAATCCTGCGGTCATCGATATCGACACATTCAGTCAAGTAGACCTGCGAGTTGCGCGTGTGATCAGAGCAAAGCCCGTCGAGGGGGCAGATAAGCTCCTTGAGCTCACGCTGGATTTAGGTGATCACGAGCGACGGGTATTCTCAGGTATTAAGTCGGCCTATAACCCGGATGCGTTGGAGGGCAAGCTCACCGTCGTGGTGGCAAACCTCGCGCCCAGGAAAATGAAGTTCGGCGTTTCTGAGGGAATGGTGCTTGCCGCCGGTCCTGGCGGCGCTGATATCTTCCTGATTTCACCGGACTCCGGCGCAACCCCTGGCATGAAGGTGACTTAACAGCGCCTATGTTCGACATTCTGGCCATCCTGCTTTCAGCAATTTTTGTGAACAACGTGGTGGTTACTCAATTTTTAGGGCTCTGTCCTTTCGTCGGCGCGAGCCAACGATTCGTCAGCGCACTGGGGCTTGCCAGCGCGACCCTCTTTGTCATCACGCTCGCAACCGGCGTCAGCTATTTGCTAGACACCTACGTGCTCCAACCGCTCTCACTGACCTACTTGCGGATCATCAGTTTCATCGTGGTGATTGCGCTGCTCGTGCAGCTGATGGCGCTCGTGATTCGTGCAACGCAGCCAGTGATTCATGAGGTTCTGGGCATCTATATCCCATTGATCACGACCAATTGCATGGTTTTGGGCGTTGTGTTGATGACAGTCCGTACCCCTTCCTCCCTCGCAGAGGCCATGATCACGGGCTTGGGAAGTGGGCTCGGATTTGCGCTCATGCTTCTGGCTTTCGCCGCCCAGCGCGAGCGCTTGAGTCACGAGGCCGTTCCAAAGCCTTTCCAAGGTGTGGCTGTACACATGGTGTCCGCAGGCATCATGGCGCTCGCATTCATGGGTTTCGTGGGCATGTCCAGCAGCTCATGATCAGCGCTGTCCTGACCCTTGCCGGACTCAGCCTGCTCGGCACGTTGCTGCTGAGCTGGGCCGCAAACCGTTACCCAGAGGATAAAAAGACGCTGCCCGCAATCATTGATCAACTGTTGCCTCAGACTCAGTGCGCACAGTGTGGTTACGCAGGTTGCCGACCCTATGCCAAAGCCATTGCGGAGGGCGCCCCCATCAATCGCTGCCCTCCCGGCGGAGAAGCGCTCATCAAACAACTCAGTGACCAACTCAACCGACCCGCGCTGCCGCTCGCCAACGATGTCCCCAACACCGCACCCAAGCAGGTCGCTCGCATCGATGAGCCTCTCTGCATCGGCTGCACACTCTGCATTCAAGCCTGTCCAGTGGATGCGATCATTGGCGCTCAGCAGATGACGCATACTGTACTGGCCGACGCTTGCACAGGCTGTGAGCTATGCTTGCCGCCCTGCCCTGTCGACTGCATCGATCTCGTCCCACTCGACGAGACGGTGGGTGCTGCGTCGCTGCAACCAGCACCCTACGAGAGCCCGCAACCCTGCATCCGTTGCGGTGAGTGTGAGCCCCACTGCCCCAAGGGTTTGGCGCCCCACATGTTGTTTTTGCATCGGTCCAGCGAGACCGTTGCTGAGGATTGGGGCCTGAACGACTGTATCGAATGCCGCTGGTGTGACCGCGTTTGTCCTGCCGATCTTCCGCTGACTCAGATCTTTCGGCAGATGAAAGACATGGAACAGTCTCGAGTTGCAGCCAAGAACGAAGCGACCACACTGCTGACCCGTTTCGAAGCGCGCGAGAAGCGCCTGTCCGCCGATCAATCACGATTAAAAACGAGGCCCAGTCCTGGTGATGCGAGCACCCTGCTCACTAAAATCAGAGTGAAACAGTCGTGACCACCCGGCACTTAATGAGGATGACCCTCATTGCGCTCATTCCAGGCGCCTTGGCGATGGTTTATTTCTTCGGTTTCGGTGTGCTCTTGAATCTTTTTATTGCAGGGCTTTTCAGCCTCGGTCTTGAGCGAGCCTATCATCATCTTCGAAGTCAGCCGCGCGTCGAAGGTAGCGATGAGGCTGCGCTCCTCACGGGCTTGCTTTTCGCGCTCTGCTTGCCGCCGTTTGTGCCTTTTTTTGCGCTCCTTGTGGGGGTCGTCACAGGCCTTCTCCTGGGCAAATACATTTATGGCGGCCTGGGAAACAATCCTTTTAACCCGGCGCTCGTTGGTTATTGCTTCATCATGATCTCGTTCCCTGCAGAGATGACCTTTTGGCACCACCCTGCGGGCATCAATTGGGATTGGACCGCCGTTTGGCTCGCCAAGGGTTCAGCCAGTCTCGCAGATGGCTACTCTGGCGCAACCTTGCTTGACGTCTTCAGACATCGAGGTGCGCAGACCGTCAGCGAATCCCTCGCATCGGTTTCGTATAGGGATTTGCCTTCAGTCTGGATCAACTTCGGGTTTCTTATTGGAGGGCTGTATCTTCTTCGCCAATCGGTGATCCGGTACCAAGCACCCTTCGGTTTCCTCTTGGGACTCATCCTCCCAACCCTTGTCTTCTATGATGCGGGAAGTTCGGCTAGCCTGGGTTCACCCGTTTTTCACCTGGTCACCGGCGGCACGATGATCGCCGCATTTTTCATTGTGACCGATCCTGTGAGTGGTCCAGATCGGCTTCAGAGCTTATTCTGGTTTGGTCTCATAGCTGGCACTCTGACCTTCATTCTTCGCGGTTGGTCCGCCTACCCAGACGGAATTGCCTTCGCCATTCTCATTGCCAACGTCTTCGCGCCACTCCTCGACCGACTGGTCAGCTCTGCCCAAGCAGGGAGTCGAACATCATGAAGCCTGCATTGATTCTCGCCACCACAGGCGGCCTTCTTGCGCTTATATTGGCCCTGTTGAATCACTGGACGGCGCCTCAAATCCTTGAACGCCAGGCTGAGGCCAAGCTTGCAGCTCTCTCTCGTGCGCTACCCGACCCCAATGAAACCGTTCATCTTTTGCCGCCAAAGGGCGACGCGAATGAAATCTATTGGTCCAAGCAAGCGAGTGAGCCCACGGGCTATCTCTATAGTATTCGAACAAATGCGGGGTACAGCGGCAAAATTGAGGCTTGGCTCTCGGTGACTTTATCTGGCGACATCAGACGTATTTTTACCTTCGCACACAAAGAAACGCCCGGCATAGGTCATATCATCGAGCCGGACCAGCCCTTTATCCGTCAATTCGAGGGCGTCAATCTGTTGAGCGATAGCATTAACTTGCGCTCTAACGGCGGAGAGATCGACGCGGTAACGGGCGCAACCATTACTTCACGCGCAATCGTTGATGCGCTGACCCGGGGCCAAGCGACATTTATCGCGGCGAGCAGCACGAACAAAGAGATAGAAGGATGACAGATCGTCAAACGAGCGAGCATCACACATTCAGTCAGGGACTGTGGGGCAATAACCCCGCCTTGATCCAACTGCTTGGGCTGTGCCCTCTACTGGCCGTGAGCCATTATGCGATTACTGCAATCACACTAGGGGTCATCAGCTTGACAGTGATGATCGCTGCTAATGGCTTGATCAGCTTATTGAGGCCATTGATGTCAGAGTTGATTCGACTCCCGCTTCAAATCATGGTCATTGCGAGCTTGGTGTCCATAGCCGACCTTCTCCTGCAAGCCTTTTATTTCGAGCTACATGAGCGGATCGGCCTTTTTGTTGCGCTCATAGTGACCAATTGCGCCATTTTGGGTCGTGCAGAGCTGATGGCTCGACGCTCACCCATCAGGCACGCGCTGCTTGATGGACTCTCGATGGGGCTCGGATTCTTTTGGGTGATGTGTGTCATGGGCATGCTGCGCGAAGTCCTCGGCCGAGGCACACTATTCGCCGAGGCAGGACGATTGACGGGTTTCCCATTGCCTGATCATGGGATTCAGCTTTTGGAGACACCACTTCAAATCATGGTGTTTGCGCCAGGCGCTTTTTTCACCCTCGCGTTTCTTATCGCCGGTAAAAACTATTTGGATCAAAGGAATGAATCGAGACAAGCGGATCGAATTTCTCAGCAAACTTCGAGCTGAAAACCCCAATCCCACAACCGAGCTTCGATACGAGAGCGCCTTCGAATTACTGATTGCGGTCATCCTCTCTGCCCAATCAACCGATGTTGGCGTCAATAAAGCGACCGACAAACTTTTCCCTGTGGCCAACACACCGGCAGGCATTTTAAGGTTGGGGTTGCGAGGGTTGAAGGGTTACATCAAAACCATCGGCCTCTTCAACAGCAAAGCTGAGCACATCATAAAGACCTGCAAAATCTTGATTGAAGAACATGGTGGCGCAGTCCCGGAGACACGAGAGGCGCTCGAAGCGCTTCCCGGCGTTGGCAGAAAAACGGCCAACGTGATTTTGAACACCGCGTTTGGCCAACCCACCATGGCGGTTGACACGCACATCTACCGAGTCTCGAATCGCACGGGTTTTGCACCAGGGAAGACTGTGCTAGCCGTTGAAAAAAAACTGATGAAAGTGATCCCGGACGAGTTCATTTTGGATGCCCATCACTGGCTCATCCTTCACGGCCGATACACTTGCAGGGCTCGTAATCCAAAGTGCTGGGCTTGCCCCGTGTTCGATGTGTGCGATTTTCGAGGCAAGCACAAACAAGCGGACCAAGGCCTAGACCCCATCACAGACTAGAGACCACAACAGCCCGCTAGCTTCGACGTTGCTGATCCATTTTGAGGCGTAGCGCATTCAGACGAATGAAGCCTTCGGCGTCTTTTTGATCATAAGCGCCAGCGTCGTCCTCGAAGGTCACTAGGTTTCCATCGTAGAGCGAATTCTTGCCGGCCTCTCGCCCAACGACGCTCACAGAGCCTTTGTAAAGTTTCAAAAAGACCCGTCCTGAGACATCTTCTTGGGACAAGTCAATGAGCGCCTGTAATGCACGCCGCTCAGGGCTCCACCAGTAGCCGTTATAGATAAGTTTCGCGTATCGAGGCATCAGTTCATCTTTCAAATGACCTAACTCTCGATCGAGCGTAATAGACTCAATGGCTCGATGCGCCTTAAGCAGCACGGTACCGCCCGGTGTTTCGTAACAGCCTCGGGCCTTCATGCCGACATAGCGATTCTCAACAATGTCCACTCGGCCGATCCCGTGGGCGCCCGCAACCTTATTCAAGTGCTCAAGCAAAGCAGCTGCTGACATCGCAACCCCATCCACCGCTACCGGATCACCCGCCACAAAATCGATGGACAAAATTTGCGCGTCATCCGGCGCTGCTTCGGGTGCCGTGGTCCAAAGCCACATCCGAGGTTCAGGTTCAAGACTCGGATCCTCGAGCTGACCTCCCTCGTAGGAGATGTGCAGCAAATTGGCATCCATGGAATAAGGTGATTTTTCGCCCTCTCTCTTTTGCTCCACTTTGATCTGGTGTTGCTCACAAAAGGCCATGAGCGACTCTCTGGAATTGAGATCCCAAGTCCGCCAAGGCGCAATGACCCGAATAGAGGGATCCAAAGCCGCAACACCCAACTCGAACCGCACTTGATCATTGCCCTTCCCCGTGGCGCCGTGCGCGACAGCATCGGACGACGTAGCTTGGGCCACCTCAACAAGGCGCTTCGCGATGAGTGGGCGCGCGATACTGGTGCCGAGCAAATACTCCCCTTCGTAGAGTGTGTTGGCCCGAA
>CAYZUV010000102.1:6709-8168 GCA_964481245.1 uncultured Pseudomonadales bacterium | reverse complement strand
GCGAAGGCGCTTGGTCTCACCCAAGGCGCACTCAGTCAGTATTTAAACGGTACGATCAAGCTGGCACCACCGGCAATCATCAAGCTGGCAAGATATCTTGAGGTCGAACCCTCAGAGATCGATCCCGATATCGACAGCCACATGAAAAACGTCTTGGGCATCGATATTCGGTTCAACTTCAGCGATGCAACCCGAGAAATTAGACAGTATGGTTTCGTGGGCATCGATGCTGATGTATTCGGGATCGTGGTCGACGACTATGCAGAGTTCAGTTACCCAGATGCGGGGGCTGGAAAGTCAGCCATTGGACGCATTCACGCTGGCGCTGTGATCGCTGTTATCGAAACCAAGAAGTTCAGGGAAGGCTATTTTCCCGCTATCGTCGAGAAGGATTGGAACTTCTGTCTTGTCCAAGAACATGGCCAGAAAAGTTTTTCAGTCCAGCTGGTCCCAAAGAAAGAGACCGTGATTTATCAAGATTATGCGCAACATCTCACGGCGCTTTACTACCTGCTTCACTGATCGAAAGTAAAGAAGACCCCCGCCGAACATCGCCAGGCGAGCACGTGGACAAGAGAGGATTCTTTTATGCAGAGCCAAAGCGGCCGGTTGGCGATTTTTGATCTTGACGACACCTTGCTCGCGGGTGACAGCGACTATGCGTGGGGCCAGTTCCTGATCTCAGAGGGCGAGGTCGATGCCGAGCTGTACAGGGCTAAAAACGATGCCTTCTTTGCCGACTACAAGGCTGGCGAGCTCGATATTGAGGCATACCTCAAGTTCTCCTGCGAGCCTCTGACTCGAATCCCCGTTGAACGATTGCACTTGTTGCAGAAGGCCTATATGGAACAGGTCATCGAACCAATGATTTTGCAAAAGGCTGTTCAACTCCTTGATCAGCACCGATCTCGTGGAGATCACTTAATGATTAATACGGCAACGATCGATTTCGTTACCGCACCCATCGCTGAACGGTTAGCCGTAGATAGTTTGATCGCGCCCCGTGTTGAGTACCTTAGTGGGCGCTATACGGGCCGGGTGGTTGGCACCGCCAGCTATCGCGATGGAAAAGTCGCACGCCTGAACGATTGGCTTCAAACTCACCCCTATGACTTGCGCACCAGCGCATTTTACTCCGACTCCCACAACGACCTTCCACTTCTATCGCTCGTCGGAAATCCTTGCTGCGTCGATCCTGATGATCGCCTCAGAGCTGAGGCGAAGCAGCGGGGCTGGCCGATTCTCTCCTTGAGGGACTGAGCGCGCTCGATGTTTGACCGAGCGCGCGGTCACAGCAACTGGTTAACTTGCGGCAAACGCGAGGTCTAAATCGCGTGCAGCCTTCACGTCATCCAGCCGTTTGACCGGCATGTTGTGGGGTGCTGACCTGACGTATTCCGGGTTGTTAAGCGCTTCTTCTCGAATTTGAATCATGGCATCGATGAAACCATCCATTTCC
>CAYZUV010000102.1:3882-6609 GCA_964481245.1 uncultured Pseudomonadales bacterium | reverse complement strand
GTTTCAGTCATTTCCTTACCCACAATCGGCGTTGGCAAAAAAGGCAATAACCGCGGACCCACACCGACCGGACCCGAGCCCGGCCCGCCACCACCGTGAGGTGTTGCAAACGTCTTGTGCAGATTCATATGCAGCACATCAAACCCCATATCACCAGGACGCACCTGACCCAGAATCGCGTTTAAATTGGCGCCGTCGTAATAAAGCAAGCCACCGGCTTGATGAACGGCTTCGGCTATCTCAGGAATTTGTCGCTCGAAGACGCCGCAAGTCGATGGGTTCGTCATCATCAGGCCGGCAGTTTTTTCGCTCAACGCTGCTTTCAGCGCAGTGAGATCGACGTCACCCTCTGAAGTTACTGGAATTTCCCGGACCGTATAACCGCACATCACCGCGGTCGCGGGATTGGTTCCGTGCGCGGCTTCAGGCACCAGGATTTCCTGTCTTTCGTGATCCTGTCGCTTGTCGTGGTAGGCCCGTATCATCGCAACCCCAGCGAATTCTCCTTGCGCGCCAGCCATTGGCGTCAGAGATACGCCTTTCATACCCGTCACCTCAGCGAGATCCTCCTGAAGCTCATAAAGGCAAGATAGGAATCCCTGGCTCAACGCCTCAGGTGCCAGGGGATGCCTATTCAGGAACCCCGGAATACTGGCAGCGCGATGCGCACCCCGCGGGTTGTATTTCATAGTGCAGGAACCTAGCGGATAGAACTGCTTATCAATCGCGAAGTTCTTCGATGATAAATTCGTATAGTGGCGGACCACCTCCAGCTCTGACACGTCCGGCAGTCCCACGGGTTGAGATCGCAAATGGCTTCCTAGGGTTGATAGATCTACGTCGTCTTTGAGTTGCGGCGCTTGGGCTCTGGCTTGTCGCCCGATCTGGCTCTTTTCATAAATTAGCATTAGGCCGCTTCCTCTCTAATTGCCAGGTGCA
The DNA here is from genome assembly GCA_964481245.1 of uncultured Pseudomonadales bacterium. Taxonomy (GTDB): domain Bacteria; phylum Pseudomonadota; class Gammaproteobacteria; order Pseudomonadales; family Azotimanducaceae; genus UBA9926. The sequence continues at coordinate 5,670 of CAYZUV010000102.1, read as the reverse complement.
TCTTGCTGACCAGCAGGTCTAGATCCTCTGATGTTTTGGTCTCGGTCACGTTGATCAGCAACGCATTGCGATAGCCATCGCCCAGAAAATCAAGACTGAGACCTGGCAACACGCCATCGCGCATCAGGGCGTTGACCATCGTCTCTGCCGCCACAGGCAATTCGAATACCTGCTCATGAAACGCAGGGCCTTGAAACTTTGGCGTGATCCCAATGCCTGCCAGCCGCTCACGGAGACGGTTCAATCCGTCATGGGACGCGATGGCCACTTGACGGAGCCCTTCGCTACCCAAAAGACTCATGTATAGCGTAGCCGCGGTCACCAAAAGGCCTTGATTGGTGCAGATATTGGAAGTTGCCTTACCACGCCGAATATGCTGCTCTCTTGCTTGCAGCGTCAACGCAAACCCGGTTGCACCCTCTGAATCTTCCGTGCGTCCAATAATCCGACCCGGCATTTGTCTGACAATGGCCTTTTTGCAGCACATAAACCCCAAATAAGGACCACCAGAAGCCAGAGGTATACCCAGCGGTTGCCCATCACCAACCACGATATCAGCGCCTTCACTGCCCCACGACCCAGGTGGCGTTAGCAGTGCCATCGCCGTGGGATTCACCACGCCGATCACCAACGCGCCCGCACTCGAGGCAGCGTCACAGAGTTCATTCACCGCATCAAGCCCGCCAAAAAAATTCGGATAAGCAACCACCAATGCAGCCGCATCTGCCAGATCCTCGACGGGCATTGAAGTGCATCCAGTCTCTGAATCAATGGCGATGGATGACAGCACCAAACCTTGATGTCGAACAATGGCCTCACATGCTTTGAGATACCTTGGGTTGAGATTGCCCGCCACGAGAATCCGTCGTGATTTATTTTTCTTATTCGCACGAACCGCCATGAGCATGGCCTCAGCCAAGGCTGAGGCGCCGTCATAGACAGAGGCATTCGCTACTTCCATGCCAGTCAAGCGAGAGATCATGGTCTGGAATTCGTAAATGAGCTGAAGCGTGCCCTGGGAAGCTTCAGCCTGATACGGCGTATAGGCCGTCATAAACTCGCCGCGGCTCGCGATGTCCCAGACGGCCGCGGGAATATGATGTTCGTAAGCACCCGCACCAAGAAACGAGAGCTTGACTTCATCTTGTCTTGCACGCGACTGCATCAAGCGCATGAGCGCCATCTCAGACAGCTGACCTTGAAGCTTTAACTCACCTGAAAAGCGCATCGCATCAGGAATTTCATCGAATAGTGCTGCGGTGGACGTCTCGCCAATCGCAGCCAACATGGCTTCAACATCTTGCTCGGTATGGGGAATAAAAGGCATGCAAGGTTACTCAATAAATTGTGTTAGTGATCACTCGCGTCGCATAGGGCTGAGTAATCATCTGCGCTGAGCAACGCATCGATTTCAGCTGCATCCGAGGGCTCAATGACAAAGAACCAAGCATCGTCATAAGGTGATTCATTCACAAGCTCTGGTTCATCGACTAAGCGCTCGTTGATCGCGCGTATCGTTCCAGAAACCGGTGCGTAGATGTCTGAGGCCGCTTTCACTGATTCTACAACCGCAACCTCTTCACGCGCGCTGACCACTCGCCCAACCTCTGGTAATTCCACGAAAACCACATCGCCCAACGCATCTTGCGCATGATCGCTAATTCCTACGACGATTCCGCCATCCTCCTCACGACGGGCCCACTCGTGCGAATCCAAATACTTCAGCTCATTTCTCACTTCTGTCATAACTTTTCCTCTAACGCTTTACGTGGTCGCCTCATCCAACTG
>CAYZUV010000102.1:0-3782 GCA_964481245.1 uncultured Pseudomonadales bacterium | reverse complement strand
GCAACTTCCCTGTCAATCCGCGCGAGGCCAATACCGCACTCAAGCGTCGGCGAAAAAGCACCGCTGGTCATGACGCCCACCACCTCGTCGCCTTCGACAAGAGGGTAGCCAGCCCTCAAAACGCCTCTCCCGATCAGCTTCACGCCGATTTGCCTGGCATCTCGACGCGGGTGATCGGATAGTCCGGCTCGACCAATAAATGCTCTATCATCCAACGCGACGGTCCACGACAAATTGGCTGCCGAGGGACACGTTTCCTCGTCCATGTCCTGACCATAAAGATTCATGCCGGCCTCAAGTCGAAGCGTGTCTCGTGCGCCCAGACCAATGGGCGCGGCTCCGGCGCGACGCAGCGACTGCCAAAGCAGAATCCCATCTGCGGCATCGACGATACACTCGAATCCACTTTCGCCGGTATATCCCGTTCTCGCGATTAACCTCGAACCGCTGACAAAACACTCAAATGGTTTGAGCTTCGCTGCCAACTGACTTTCAGCATCGACGAGTACCTGGCGCAAAACCTTCAAGCTATTTGGGCCCTGTACCGCCAAAATCACGTACTCTTCTGGTGTTTCAATGGAGACCTTGAAAGAGTCCGCCTGGCGCCTCATCCACTCGAGATCCTTTTCTCGCGTTGCGCAATTGACCACCAGCCTGAACCCCGTCGCCAAGCGATATACAATGAGGTCATCCAAAATCCCACCATCGTGGTTCAGCATGGCTGAATACACGGCCTTGCCCACCGGCACTTTGGTCACGTTATTCGAGAGCAGCCTGCTGAGGTACGCCTCGGCATCGGTGCCAGCGACATCAACCACTGTCATATGTGACACATCAAAAAGCCCAACGTTTTGACGTACCTGATGGTGCTCTTCAACTTGTGAACCGTAGTGGATCGGCATCTCCCATCCAGAAAAATCGACCAGCTTGGCGCCATCCTGTCGATGGCAGTCGATTAAAGGCGTGTGTCTCAACATCATGAAGTGATTGCCCGTGAAAGACGATTGAGGGAGTCGATAAGATGCCTATTCTACGGGATTTGCCAGCGGCTCGGACCAAAACCTAGTCAGGATGAACCACAAATTCCTTCAACATCAGCGCAGCGCCGTCAGGCTCCCACATTCAAATTTCCGTCACGCTCACCATCGGCCCGCAGCGGTCTCAGTCAGGAGTCGTTTGATTTGAGCCTCTCGATCAAGCAGGCGCATGCCCCAGCTACGGGCCACCCTCAACCAGGCAGGCTTCGGATCAATGAACAGACGGCTGAGGCCGTCTGTCAACGCGGTCATCAAGATATTCTGGCCCGCACGACGACGCTCGAACTGCGAGAGCGCGCCTTGAATCGTTGCGCTTGGGTCTAGCGACATCTGCACAAGGCAATCCACTAATTCAGCCACATCGGCAAACCCAAGATTCGCGCCTTGACCTGCCAGAGGATGAATGGTGTGGGCAGCATCACCCAATAGGACCGCCCGCCCCTTCACATAACGCATCGCATGTTGCTGCTGGAGCGGGAAGCTCTGTCGCTTCGATACGAGCGTCAGCGTGCCCATCGTTTGATCCGTCTCTCTCACAAGTCGCGATTCGAGGTCTGAGTCGCTCACCTCGAGCAAGGCTTGACCCTCAACACTCGACCAGATGAGGACCAATCCGTGAGGGTCAGCTAAGGGTAGTAACGCAAGCGGGCCTGCGCCCGTAAACCATTGTCGTGTCACCCCTTGATGAGGCTTCTCAGAATGGACAACGGCCACAACGGCGCGTTGATGGTAAGCCCAATTCAGCGTCGGAACACCCAAAATCTCTCGAACGCGAGACTGGGCACCATCAGCACCGATCAGAAGCGACGCCTCAAACTGGACGCCCTGGCCACAGTCCAACCAGACCCGCTGATCATCGATGATGGAATCTCTTAGGGTGTTGGCTTCGCGTATCTGAATGCCTTTTGATTCAGCGAGCCCAAGCAGCGCGCTCTCAAGCTGGTGATTTTCGACAATCCAACCCTGCGCATCAAAATTCAACGCACCGGATAACTCTCGGTCCCAGACTTCCATGCCACGAAAAGGCGAACCCAGGGCTTGCAGCGACTCAAGCGGGAGACCTGCAAGCGCCAGGGATTCTTGGGTTGCGGTGTTCAGTGCGAGGACCCTAGGGGATATTTCAGTTAAGGCCGGGGCGGACGCTGGCTGACCTCTGAAATTGGAAGGCCTCGATTGTTGTTCGAGGACAATCCCCATCCAACCGAGATCATGTAATCGCAGCGCGGCGGTGAGACCGATCAGTCCACCGCCGACCACCACATAATCCAATCGTTCAGTCTCGTCCATGCGCCTAGTGCTGAATTACTTTGGATTGACGCTGCTCAAATAATTCAGCCGCAATATTCAAGACAGCCACCCGAACAAACTCCAGGATTTCCGCGAAATCTCGCTCGTTTTCTTCACCATCTGCGATGTCACTGCCAGTCGTTGAAATAGTGCTCAAATCCTCGATTAATTCGCCCACATCGGACTCGGCTAACTGCTCGATCAGGCCTCGTGTTTCACTCAAGCCCGACAAAAACCCTGCACACCAACACGTCAGCTCAAACCACTGCTCAAAGAGCGGCGCATCGTCCGAGGGCAAAAGAATCACCAAGTCATATTCAGCATAAGGCGCTAGATGATCCCTCAGTTCAATAGCGAGCGCTGTGAGTTCATCCGCAAATTCTGTGGCCGGCGAATCGACGACAAACCATTGGGCAAGAGGTAGCTCCAGCGCCAGATCCTCATAACCACTTTTAGCGGCCACAGCAGTGAGTAAACCATGGAGCTCGCTGGCGCCCATCGATACGCCTGCTCGCTTCAGCTTCCTCTGCAGTTCATCGAATGTCATCCATACTCCGGTCACAGCGCTTCACCAGCGGGCCAGGGGCTAGCAGCTTGCCACGGGCGCACCTCGCCTTCAATTTGCTCTTTTTGGATGCTCGGCTCGTTGACCTAAATGCATCTGCGGTCTTATAGTTTCTCACGAGCAGAGGCAGCGATATGACGAATCCCGATCTCACCGAAAAGCTCGCTGAACTTGAAACGCTGTGCGCCCATCTTATCCAGCAGTATCAAGCGCTGGAGCAAGAGCAACAACGCTGGCGCCAAGAGCGAACGCAGCTATTGGAAAAGAATCGTTTGGTTAAGGGCAAACTTGAGGCCATGATCAATCGACTTCGATCATTAGAGCAGGCCTAAGATGGCTAACCAAGAAACCGTGACCATCTCGATCTTTGATAAAGATTACAAAATTAATTGTGATCAAGAAGAGGTGCAAGCGCTGAGAGATTCTGCGCACTACTTAGACAAGAAAATGCGTGAGGTTAAGTCGTCTCGCACCGTTATGGGTCTTGATCGAATTGCCGTCATGGCGGCGCTCAATATTACTAACGAATTGCTCCAGAAAGCGCACCAAAACCACACGCTTCAAGATGAACAAGGCTCCGCTTCTAGCCGCTTAGCGGAGGCAGAAACGCGACTGTCTGCTCTGATCGAACAACTCAAGCATCGCTCAGCCTAGCCCTGTTCACTACTCAAGCTTCATCAAGTCACACGCCGGCCCTGTTATACTTCGTCTGATGCCCTGGGTTGTTAGCCAGTCAATCTGTCCTTGACCCTTTAAATAACCACCAGGGGGTCCTCTTTCGGTACTGTTGCGCGTGCCTGCTGCGGCGGGATGCCTGAAGGTCGTTGGGGACCACCGCCTTGAGCCAAAGGGTTCAAGGGCTATTCCGACAGCGGCAACTCGGGGGATCTACC
>CAYZUV010000101.1:0-8256 GCA_964481245.1 uncultured Pseudomonadales bacterium | reverse complement strand
TATGCCTTCGTTGCAATCCTAAGATTCACCGCTTAGTGTGCGACAGCATACCCGAACGAGACCCTCGACCGTGCTGACTGTCCTCACTGATTTCAAAAGCCCTTATGCCTTTGTCGCGAACGAACTGATTTGGGCATTGGAATCGCGTTACGGGATTGAAATCAACTGGCTTCCCCTGTCGCTCAATATCGCCAGTTTTGCGGGCTCTGCAACGAAGACCGACAAGCGCGCTCCCGATGACAAACCCCAAACGCAAGGCAATCGTTCAGCCCGGCAGTGGGCGGTGATTCGATACGCATACATGGATGCACGCCGCTACGCCGAAAACCAGGGGCTCACATTGAAAGGACCCAAGACCGTTTGGAATTCGGATATGGCCTGCGTTGGGCTCTTGTGGGCCAAGGAAAAAAGTGAGTCTAGAGCACAACTCAAATCCTTTATGGATACCGCGTTTCAACGGTTTTTCGAACGTGCTTTTGAAGTGGATAATCTTCATGCGGTCAGGGCGCTTCTCGCGTCGACGGGGATTTCGACTTACGGCTTTGACGATTACGCACAGGGCGAGGGGATGGCGAAGCATCTCGAGCTTCAAGACGCGTTACTTGATCGAGGGTGCTTTGGGGTGCCGACGTTCTTGATTGACGATGAGATCTATTTTGGTAGAGAGCATCTAGCACGCGTCGCATGGCATCTCGAGGGTTGCCCTGGCGCCCCGCCGATCAAATGCTACCCCTGGATGCCGGAGAATGTTCAGTGAGCGCCTGGCTGATCGATGAGGCCGTGCATTTGGCCGTGGACCCATCGGATATGGAATCACTCTTGGCGGTTAAAGCAAGCAGCGCTTGGGCTGCTGAAAAAAACATAACCCTCAAGATTTGGCCCCTGCTCAGAGAGCTGGGGAATCCCGCCGTCGATGTTCCCATTGGGGATTCGCAGATGGAACGTCTCAAAGCGAGAAGAGCCAAAGCCCGTGCGCGATATCGAGCGCTTGAAGATCAGCGTGCACGGGATTACGTGGGTTTGTCTTCGACGTTCGCATTCAGCCCCCAAGGCGCGGAGTCGCTGGCGATATGGCTGCGAGATACCAGCCTGTACCGCGCCTCGATGGCAGGCGTTTGGCCTGAAATGTATCGAGGTTTGGAGACAGGATCTGACTCTATTGCTCCACCGCAGTCGGCCGAGGATGATCTGAACCCTGCGCCCACCTTGGACGATGTGAGCGAAGCACTCGCCGAGCGAGGGCTCTATACGACTCCCGCATTTCTAGTCGGGGGGCAGGTGCTCATTGGCATTGGTCACTTGCCTTTGATCGAGGCGATTTGGCGCGCAAGGGCATAATGGCTTGTTGGGGTGAAAAAGGCTGGATCCTGGATGCTCAGTACCTTCGATGCGTTGTTTGGACCGAGAATAACCCCTTTGCGGTTATTTCGTGCCGCCCGCGATCTACCCGGAGGAGATGAACGATGGATAGCATAGCTTGGCGCGCTCAGTACGCAGAAGGTCTCAAGATAGGCAGTCAACGCGCGTGTCCTGCTAAAACGACACGTTTGGATCTTGCCCGCGCCTATGCGCTGCTCGCCGAGCTCCCCAGTTCCGCAGAGGTCATTAAAGGTTACAAAGGCGCGCTCACAACAAAAGAGAGTCAGGCGGCATTCAAAACCCGTGAACCCGCGCTCGGCATTTTGATGGAAGGCATGGAGCTTGAGAGCGACACCGTCAAATTGGGCGACTTTAATCGAGGTGCAATCGAGACCGAGGTCGGGGTCATATTGGCACGAGACGTGACGGAAGTCCCACTGCCTTGCGAGCTACCGGGGCTTATCCGCAGCTGTCACTTAATGATCGAGCTGGTTGACTTGAATTTCGAATCCCCGCCCTCTCTTGTTGATCTCGTGCTAAATAATGCAGCGGCAAAGCAGTATTTGCGGGGTCCAGAAATTGATGTTGATGAGCTTGAGCAGGCGGCGCTTGAGTTTCGGCTCGATAATGAAGTGCGCTTCGCTGAACCGTCGATTCGACGATCGGAGACGCTGCTGGATTCATTGATGTGGATGTTGAGACAGAGTCTCGCCTTGGGTTTACCCGTGCGAGAGGGACAAGTTTGGATGGCCGGCGCAATAGGCCCTGTGCATGCACTGCGGCCTGGGATCTATGAATTTAAGCTGGGTGCCGATCTTGATCGAGCGACTGGCTTGACCTTTGTCGTGGCCTGATGTTTTCTTGGTCCGTCTTGCACCAAAGCGGGTTCGAGCGCGCGTGAGGCGGGTGGAGCATTAGACGAAAAAACCAGCGTCAAGGCACAGGAAGTGAAACAAGGAATAACGAGAAGGAAAGGCGATGAACTTTGACATACCAGAAGATTTGCAGAACTACCTCAAAGTCTTAGATGACTTCATCGAGGCTGAGATTAAGCCGCTCGAGAACGAGAACGATAATATCCGGTTCTTTGATCATCGTCGCGAGGATGCCCGAACGGATTGGGAACGCGGTGGCTTACCCAACGAGGAGTGGGAGGCGCTACTCGCCGAGGCCAGACGCCGCGCAGATAAAGCAGGCCATTATCGGTACCCCATTCCTCAAGAATACGGCGGCCAAGATGGCACTAATCTGGGTATGGCCGTGATCAGAGAGCATTTCGCCACGATGGGGCTGGGTCTCCACAACGACCTACAAAACGAGCATTCGATTGTCGCCAATAATGTGGGGCTGCTGTTGATGTTGGCCTACGGTACGGATGCTCAAAAGGAAGAGTGGATCCCGTTGCTCCTGGAGGGCAAACGAGGGTTTGCCTTTGGCATCACCGAGCCCGACCACGGGTCGGATGCTACCCATATGGAAACCAATGCGGTCCGCGATGGTGATGGTTGGCGAATTAACGGCGCCAAGACCTGGAATACGGGGATTCATAAAGCGCCTTACGACATGATCCTTGCAAGAACCAGCGGTAAGCCCGGTGACGGTGATGGGATCACGGCTTTTCTCACGCCGACCAATGCCGAAGGGTTCAAGGTCGAAGAAATGTTGTGGACGTTCAATATGCCAACGGACCACGGCAGAATCTCACTTAAAGATGTGTACGTGGATGACAGTGCAATCTTCGGGGGTGAGGGGCGTGGTTTGCAGGTCGTTCAACACTTTTTCAACGAAAATCGAATTCGTCAGGCCGCGAGTAGTTTGGGTGCGGCGCAATTCTGCGTAAATGAGTCGGTCAAATACGCGAAGGAGCGCAAGCCTTTTGGTAAGCCGCTAGCAACCAATCAAGGCATTCAGTTCCCGCTCGCAGAGTTGCAAACGCGATGTGAAATGCTGCGAGCGCTTATTCACAAAACCGCGTGGATGATGGATACCTATGGCAACTTTTCCGTTTCGGACAAGGTGTCTATGTGTAACTATCAAGCCAATCGCCTTTGCTGCGAAGCTGCCGATCAAGCGATGCAAGTCCATGGCGGGCTTGGCTACTCTCGACACAAGCCTTTTGAACACATCTACCGACATCATCGACGATATCGGATCACCGAAGGGGCTGAGGAAATCCAAATTCGCCGGGTCGCCGGATATATGTTTGGTTTTATGAAGCAACAGGCACCAAAGGGCGTGAAGGTCGATTAATCGATGAGCAACTTCGAAGCGCAGCTGGATGAGGTGCTTACGAGAGAGGTACCTGGTCTCACGCAGATCCTGGCTGTCGAGCGGCTATCAGGAGGCGCAAGCCAGGAGACATATCGCCTGAGAGTGATCCTCCATGGCGAAGAAACTTTGCTTGCGCTGCGACGTGCGCCAGGCGGAGAGTTCACTGAAGCCACGCCAGCGCATCCTGGGCTGGCTGTTGAAGCGAATCTGATGCGCGCAGCGAGAGAAGTAGGCGTCCCGGAACCCGAAGTCCACTATGTCTTCCAGCGAGAGGATAATCTGGGCGATGGGTTTGTGATGTCCTGGGTGCGTGGCGAGGCTTTAGGCGCAAAAATTGTAAGGGCGCCTGAATTTGCGACGATCCGCCCCAAGCTCGCTAGAGAATGCGGCCGAATCTTGGCCTCAATTCACGCGATTGATCTGGATCAATATGGTCTCAGATCGCAGTTGTCAGAAATGTCCCCTAGTCTATTTTTGGATCAAATGCTCGAACGGTATGACCTGCTAGATTCGCCGCAACCCATGATTGACTATGCTGCTGAATGGCTGCGCGATCATCTGCCCGAACCGAGTAAGCTGACGCTCGTACATAATGATTTCCGTAATGGCAATTTCTTGCTGGAACCCCATGGGATATCGGCTGTGCTCGATTGGGAGGTCGCCCACATTGGTGATCCGATGCGCGACCTCGGATGGATTTGTACCAATTCTTGGACCTTCGGCGGGGATCAACCGGTGGGAGGATTTGGCGCGCTGGAGGATTTGTTCCAAGGCTACGAGGAGGTCAGTGGGACACCCGTGGATCCAGAGCATGTGCGGTATTGGCAAGTTTTTGGCTCTTTTTGGTGGGCCATAGGCTGTTTGGGTATGGCCGAGCACTATCGAACCGGACCAGACAAAACTGTTGAGCGTCCAGGGATCGGTCGTCGCAGCAGCGAATGCCAGATCGATTGTGTCAATCTTCTCATTCCAGGCGCGTTTAATTTGCTTGAGCCTGAGCCCGTTGACCAAGCGGATATGCCGACAGTCACCGAGCTTGTGACCAGTGTTCGTGATTTCTTGCGAGAAGACGTGATGTCGCAAACCCAAGGTCGAACCCAATTTTTGGCAAGGGTAGGGGGCAATTCGCTCGACATTGTGCTCAGAGACTTGGCCGTCGGTGCTCGTCATCGAACGGAAGAGCTCGACCGACTGGCGTCACTCCTCGATCAATCGGGCTCGCTTGAATCCCAACGTCGAACCTTGTCTAGGCGAATTCGATCAAGGGAGATCGCCTTAGATTCGGACGCGCTCAAATTCCATCTCAGGCAGACGGTTGCCAATCAGGTCGCCATTGATCAGCCGCGATACTCAGGTTTGAGGCAAGCGCTGGCCTCTGCCGATGGCCTCTGACTAAGTGTCGTCGCTGGCGAACCCCTGGCGGTCAGCGTCTGAGATTGATCGGCGCACAGTCGGAAAGTTGACTGCAACATGGCAGAGTCGACTGACATACATTGCAAGCATGTGAAGGAATACCGAAATGAATAAATTCTCGCTCGCAGGCAAGACGGTTTTGGTGACAGGTGCTTCCTCGGGATTCGGTCATCATTTTGCAGGTGTTCTGGCCGAAGCCGGCGCGCAAGTCGTTTTGGGGGCTCGGCGGATGGATAAAATCGAGGCGCGTGTGACCTCTCTTAAGGCCGAGGGTCATTCGGTGATGGGTGTTGAGCTTGATGTGAACGATCCGGAGTCAGCGGCACATTTCCTCAGCGCAGCCGAACGCGAATTCGGTCAGATTGATGTGCTGATAAACAACGCCGGCGTCGAAGCAGGGGCGAAAACCTACACCATGATTGATGAGGATGACTGGGATTACGTGCTTAATACCAATCTGAAATCGGTTTGGCGTCTGAGTAAGTACTACACCGAATGGGTCGCAGCGCATGGGATTTCGGGCAACATTATCAATGTCGCCTCAATTACAGCCTACCGAACGATCAAAGGGCAGTTCCCTTATGCGGTGTCGAAGGCCGCGTTGGTTAAAGCCACTGAGATTATGGCGCTCGAGGGCGCTCGACATGGCGTGCGCGTCAATGCGCTCGCCCCTGGTTACATTCTGACCGATGTGTCCCGCGTGCTTCTCGAAAGTGAACGCTCTGAATCCTTTGTTAAAGGGATTCCCATGCGGCGATATGGACAGTTTGAGGACCTGGATGGCCCGCTGCTGCTGTTAGCCTCCGATGCATCGAGTTACATGACCGGGTCAACCATTGTGGTTGACGGTGGGCATATCTGCGCTGAGCTGTAGGCGTTACCGTCTGCCACGGGCGGTTCTCGAGGGTTCAACGCGCTCGCGATAGGTCATGGCGCCAGGCCTCATTGGGAGCGGCTGCTTCACTACAATTAATGCTCAGTCGAGCATTGATCTTTGAAGGCTGAATGATAATAATTCGCATTCAGTTTTAGTTTAGTGGAAAACATGAGCACCCTAGCCCAGATCCATGTTGGCCGTCGTTGCCGGGTCGTCACGACTGAGGTTGCGAGCCCTGAGGCGCAAGCACATCTGGAAGCCATGGGTATTTTCCCTGGCGTCGAGATGAAGGTGCTAAGGGAAGCGCCTCTCGGTGATCCCATCCAGGTTCGTATCGGTGTGTCGCTCATGAGCATCCGAAAGCAAGAAGCTGCCTGCATCGGCGTCGAATCGGTCCTCTAAATGCCCTCCACCACTGTCGGCCTCGTGGGAAACCCCAACAGCGGCAAAAGCACGCTGTTCAATGGCTTGACGGGTGCTCATCAGCGGGTTGGCAATTGGCCCGGTGTCACCGTTGAAAAAAAATCAGGCATCTGCCGAATCGATTCGCAATGGTTCGACGTTGTCGACTTGCCAGGCCTTTACAGTATCGAGCAAGACCGAGGCGGTCTTGATGAGTCAATCACGTCAGGATTTTTGCGGTCAACCGACTGCGACATCATCCTGAACATTGTTGACGCTACGAATCTAGAACGTCACCTGCTGCTGACGCAACAGCTGCAACGTTTAGGCCGTCCGATGCTTATCGTGCTCAACATGGTCGATGTGGCTGATCGTCATGGTGTCTCCGTTGATCCAGAAGCATTGTCTCAGGCATTGGGCGTCCCTGTTATCCCGATGGTAGCAAGTCGAAATAAAGGGTTGGCAGAGCTGAAGCAGGCCTTGACCGGCATGGTGCAGGCGCACTTGAGTTCCGCCGGGTCAACGGTCAATGAAAGCGATCAACCCGTCGCGGAGGTCTCGAGCGGTTCAACAGGCGCCAAGACCTACTTTGCTCGAGCTCAGGCCATCGGCTCCAGGGTGGTCACGGTAAGCACGATGAGTCATACCCCGAGCGAGCGAATCGATGCCGTGGTCCTCAATCGCTGGCTGGGTATCCCGATCTTCTTGCTGGCGATGTACATGATGTTCACACTGGCCATCAATCTGGGTGCTGTCTTCATCGATTTCTTCGACCTACTGTTTGGTGCCTTGTTTGTGGACGGCACGAGCCAACTGCTTCATGCGCTCTCGGCCCCTGTATGGCTCGTTGCGCTCCTCGCCGATGGCCTCGGTGGGGGGATTCAATTGGTGGCAACCTTTATCCCGGTGGTGGGATTCCTCTTCTTGTGTCTCTCTATCATGGAAGACTCAGGCTATATGGCTCGCGCAGCCTTTGTGATTGATCGCCTGATGATCTCCATTGGCTTGCCTGGCAACGCCTTCGTTCCTTTGATCGTTGGCTTTGGATGCAATGTCCCCGCCGTGATGGCTTCTCGAACCTTGCCGTCGGCGCAGGATCGATTGATGACGATGGCCATGGCACCCTTTATGTCGTGTGGCGCAAGGCTGACCGTCTACGCATTGTTCGCTACGGTTTTTTTCAGAGACAGTGGTCAAAATATTGTGTTCCTGCTTTACTTGCTGGGGATCGGTATGGCGATCTTTACCGGATGGATCTTTCGTAAACAGATTTTCTCTGGTCAGATCTCGCCATCCTTCGCGGAAATGCCGGTCTATCACATACCCAATCCTCGCAATATATTCATGACCACTTGGCTCCGCTTGAAAAGTTTCGTGGTGCGGGCAGGGCGAACCATTCTCGTTGTGGTCCTTGCGCTCAGTATGCTGAACTCAATGGCCCTGGATGGGACTTTTGGTCATCAGGATTCGGACCGATCGGTCCTCGCGATGATCGGTAAGCGGATCACCCCTTTGTTCGCCCCAATGGGTATCGAGGAGAACAATTGGCCTGCCACAGTGGGACTGTTCACTGGGCTTTTCGCTAAAGAAGCGGTGGTCGGCACTTTGGATGCGCTCTATAGCGGCGGTGCCGAAGAGGATCCCGCTGAGATCTTGGATGGCGTCAACGCGGCGTTCGCAAGTATTGGTGAAAACTTGTTAGCACTCGCTGACGCCGTAGGTGATCCGCTCGGTCTCGCCGTCATCAGCGAAACCGAACCCGAGCATCAAGCCACCCGCGACAACATGATTCAGCAGTTTGGCGGCGCGTTTCCGGCATTCTGCTACTTGGTCTTTATTCTGCTGTATGCACCCTGCGTTGCAGTGGTGGCGGCCATGACCAAAGAGGCGGGTTGGCGATGGTCAGCGTTGGTGTTCTTGTGGACCACGGGGCT
>CAYZUV010000100.1:0-8266 GCA_964481245.1 uncultured Pseudomonadales bacterium | reverse complement strand
CGGACCAATTTGGTCTCGAAAGCCAGCAGAAGGCGATCAAAGCCTGGGAAGAAGGACGGTTTGATCGAGAAATCGTCGCCATTGAAGCGCCTATTTTGAATGAAAAGTTTGAGCCAACGGGCGAGACGCGAACTATCTTGAAAGATGAGGGGTTGCGCGAAACGACGCTGGATTCACTGGCAGGGTTAGACCCTGTCCCTGGACAAAGCATTCACACGGCGGGCTCATCCTCGCAGGTGTCTGATGGTGCCGCAGCCGTGATCATGGCGAGTGGTGAGGCTTGTGAAAGGCTCGGATTAAAGCCAAGAGCGAAAATTGTTGCCACGACATTGGTCGGGGTAGATCCCGTCACCATGCTGAAAGGCCCGATCCCCGCTTCCCGTAAGGTGCTTGAGAGAGCGGGTTTGACGCTTGAAGACATCGATGTATTTGAAGTTAATGAAGCGTTTGCTTCTGTGGTGATGGCTTGGGAGAAAGACTTGGGCGTTGATCATGACAAGGTGAACGTCAATGGCGGCGCAATCGCACTCGGACACCCGACAGGGAGTACGGGCGCGAGACTCATCACCACAGCCTTACATGAATTAGAGCGCAGAAAGGGTCGTTATGCATTGATCGCGATGTGTTGCGGCGGCGGTCTAGGCACCGGCACCATTATTGAGAGAATTGGTGACTAACCAGCCTGCATTTGGCCCTTGATTGGGTCGCTGTTGAAAGAAAAACGAGGGCGAACCCCTCGTTTTTTTGTGATTGAAACCGTCTGCCGCACGGTTCTTACTGGCCGACTCGAGTCGTGAACCAGCGCGGGTTAGACCCTTAATCTGGCAGTCGTTAGGCGACGCCGACCTCAGCTGTCTCAAGACGAAGCTTCAATTGCGTAAGTTCGTCATAAAGAGCTTGAGGCACGCGGTCACCAAACGTCCGATAGTAGTCCTCGATGAGAGGTAGCTCGCTTCGCCAGCCGTCGATGTCGACCTTGAGTAACGTGGCGATATCGGTCTCGCTTAAGTTCAACCCTTCGAAATTGATGCCGTCTAGCGTTGGCAGTAGACCGATGGGTGTGTCGATGGCGTCAGCGCTGCCTTCGCAACGATTGAAGATCCACTCCAGAACGCGGGCGTTCTCGCCAAAACCTGGCCAGACGAAGCCACCAGTTTCGTCCTTTCTGAACCAATTGACATAGAAAATTTTAGGCATGCGCGCGCCGGCAGTTTCGCCGATACTGATCCAATGTTGCCAATAATCTGCCATGTTGTAACCACAAAAAGGCAGCATGGCCATGGGGTCACGGCGTAATTCACCTATTTTTCCCGCCGCAGCAGCCGTTTTCTCGGACGCGACGATGGATCCAAAGAACGTACCCTGATTCCAAGAATGGGCTTCGTTGACGAGTGGGACGACGCTCGCGCGACGGCCGCCGAACAAGATCGCACTGATAGGAACCCCGGCAAGATCTTCCCACTCATCAGCGATGGCGGGGCATTGAGCCGCCGACACGGTGAAGCGAGCATTTGGGTGCGCCGCGGGTGTGTCCGATGCGGGTGTCCAGTCTTCGCCTCGCCAATCGATGAGGTGGGCAGGCGGCTCAGCCGTCATGCCCTCCCACCACACATCGCCTTCGTCGGTTTCGGCAACGTTGGTGAATATGCAGTTCTCCGTCAGCGTTTGGATGGCGTTGGGATTCGTGTCGAGCCCCGTGCCGGGCGCGACGCCGAAAAAGCCAGCTTCGGGGTTGATGGCGTAAAGCTGACCATCATCGCCGAACTTCATCCAGCAAATATCATCGCCGACCGTCTCGACGGTCCATCCGGGAATAGTGGGCACCAGCATCGCGAGATTGGTTTTGCCGCAGGCGCTTGGGAAGGCTGCGGCGATATAGCGTTTTAAACCCTCTGGATTGGTGAGCTTCAAGATCAGCATATGCTCAGCCATCCAACCTTCTTGCCTTGCCATGGCTGACGCAATTCTCAGTGCGAAGCATTTTTTGCCGAGTAGCGCATTGCCACCATAACCAGATCCGAAACTCCAGATTTCTCGAGTCTCTGGGAAGTGTGATATGTGAAGGTTTTCTGGTGCGCAAGGCCAGGCGACATCCTGCTGACCGGGCTCGAGAGGACACCCAACCGAATGGACACACGGAACGAAATCGCCGTCTGTGCCAAGCTCAGCGAGGACGGCGTCGCCCACTCGAGTCATGATGTGCATACTCACCACAACATAGGGCGAGTCAGTGACCTCGATGCCGATATGTGCGATGGGCGAGCCGACAGGGCCCATGCTGAATGGAATCACATACATCACCCGGCCACGCATACAGCCTTTGAACAGACCCTTTAAGGTGGCGCGCATCGTTTCTGGGTCGGCCCAATGATTGGTGGGTCCCGCGTCGGCTTCATTTTCGCTGCAGATAAAGGTCCGGCTTTCAACCCGAGCAACGTCGGCGGGATCCGAGCGGACGAGAAAGCTGTTGGGTCGGAGCTCAGGGTTAAGTGGCTTGGCCACGCCCGCTTCGACGAGGCTTTGCATCATCCTGTCGTATTCATCTTTACTACCATCGCAGATCACGACATGGTCAGGTTCGCAAAGCGCTTTTAGGTCTTCAATCCATTCGTTGAGGCGTCGGTGTTGAGTCATGGTCCATCCGATTGTGTCAAATGAGCGCATGGCTTGGAGGAGGTCCCTCCTAACCCAGCGTGGTCGTGATCTTGTGAATCACGGTTCAAGCTATTAAAACAGGATTTCGCCTTCAGTCGAACCACTGTTGATGCACGGTGCCCCTTGAAGTTTCGCGAAAGAAACCTGCGTCTAGCTATTCCAAAAATAGTTGGGGGAGGCTAGCACAGTCGCAAGAAATCATAAAAAGAATAAAAGTAGACTAATGTATTCTTAAGCGGAATTAATTGCTTGCGTATCTTGTACACCCGATGATCACCCAATCAGCATCCGAAGAGGGCTTAAGATTTCACGCCAGTCCCTCTCGCGTGCTTGAAGAAAAGCGTCTGATGTCTTTTTTTGTCGGGTTGACTGATGTCAGCGTGACGTTGTGGCCTCAATGACGCTTTGGACCTGATTACCCTGCCGGTCGATCTGCGTGTCCCGCTGTTAGGTCGTCCTCGAACAGGCTGTACGAAGCTCACCTATCCTGCCCTGGACCCATATAAGGCAGAGCCTATGCTTGGCGCAGTTTGGTCTGTTGCGCCCAAGGGACATGAGCCCTTGGTTCAGCGCCGCTTAGATTGCAGGGTGTTGATAACGATTGGGGCAAACGACTGAGTGCACTACAATAGCCGACCCTGAATGGTTCAGTGAGCAGTGCGATGGCAGAGGCCGCTTCCGATCTATTTGGGTATCCCCGGTATTGGGCGGAATGCTTTGGCACATCGCCGTTTCTACCTACCAGCCGCCAAGAGATGGATGCGCTAGGATGGGACAGTTGCGATGTCATCATCGTCACCGGGGATGCCTACGTCGATCACCCTAGTTTCGGCATGGCCGTCATTGGACGCCTGCTGGAAGCGCAAGGGTTCCGAGTCGGGGTCATTGCTCAGCCAGATTGGCGGTCCAAAGACGCGTTTGGTGTCCTCGGGCAGCCAAACCTCTATTTTGGCGTCGCCGCTGGCAACATGGACTCTATGGTGAATCGCTACACCGCAGATCGTAAGCGGCGGAATGATGATGCTTACTCGCCCGATGGTGAGGCCGGAAAGCGACCGGACCGAGCAGTGATCGTTTACTCGCAGCGATGTCGTGAGGCATTTCCCAGTACCCCCATCGTCATTGGTTCCATTGAGGCCAGTCTGCGCCGGCTTGCGCATTATGACTATTGGAACGACGACATTCGGCGGTCCATCTTGATTGACGCGCAGGCAGATCTACTTCTTTTCGGTAATGCGGAGCGCGCCATCGTGTCGCTGACCCATCGAATGAGTCAAGGCGAGCCTATTGATTCGATTCGAGACCTAAGAGGCACCGCGTTCCTTCTTGATCGCTTACCGGCCAATATCTCAATTGAGGATGAATCTGAACTGCCGGAGGATCGCTCGGTGCCGGTGAGACTGCTGGCGACTTCGGCAGCAGAATCTGGGGTTGGCTCAGCGCCCCTAGGCCAACTTGATCAAACCAAACCGCCGATTGACCGTTCGCTTACCACCCAGGATGGGCAGACCGCGCAGCCCGTCAAGGCCACGCAGTTCGGAGCAGGCGTGTCCGTCTTTGATCAGGTCATTCAGTTACCTGCATTTGAACAAGTGGTCGCTGAGCCCAAGCTCTACGCACTTGCTTCAAGGATATTGCACCGAGAGACCAATCCAATGAACGCCAGGGCGCTGGTTCAGGCGCATGGGAATCGTTGGGTTTGGCTGAACCCGCCACCCCTTCCGCTAACGACACCCGAAATCGACGGGGTCTTCGAGCTTCCGTTTCAGCGGGTTCCCCACCCGATGTACGGCAAGGCCAAAATCCCGGCGTACGAGATGATTCGTTTCTCCGTCAACATCATGCGAGGCTGTTTTGGTGGCTGTAGTTTTTGTTCGATTACTGAGCATGAAGGGCGGCTGATCCAAAGTCGCAGCGAAGACTCTATCTTGCGCGAAATTGAGCAAATCCGAGATAAAACACCGGGCTTTACCGGTGTGATCTCAGATTTAGGGGGGCCAACCGCCAATATGTGGCGACTTGCCTGTAAATCCAAAACCATCGAATCCAACTGTCGCAGGCTGTCCTGTGTCTACCCTGGGATTTGCAAGAATTTGAACACCGATCAAACGCCCTTAATAGGCCTGTATCGAAAGGCGCGGGCGTTACCTGGCATTAAGAAAGTCCTAATCGCCTCGGGCTTGCGCTATGACCTCGCCGTTGAGACGCCTGAATATGTTGAAGAGTTGGTTAGTCACCACGTGGGCGGGTATCTGAAAATTGCCCCGGAGCACACCGAGTCAGGTCCTTTATCCAAAATGATGAAGCCAGGTATCGGGACCTATGATCGGTTTAAAGCGATGTTTGATGAGGCGACCCAGAAGAGCGGTAAAGAACAGTACTTGATTCCCTACTTTATCGCCGGCCACCCAGGTACAACCGATGAGGATATGCTGAATTTGGCCCTGTGGCTCAAATCGCACGGGTTTAGGGCCGATCAAGTTCAGAATTTTTATCCCACGCCCATGGCCACGGCCACGGCCATGTACTACTCAGCGAGTGATCCGCTACATCGAGTTAGTCGGGATGCTGATCCAGTCGCGATTGTTCGCCACGCCAGTCAAAGACGGCTTCACAAAGCGTTTTTGCGCTACCACGACCCAGAGAATTGGCCCATGCTAAGACGCGCATTGAGGCGCATGGGCCGCCTGGATCTCATCGGCAACACCAAGCAGCATCTCGTGCCGCGCACACAGTTCTCAGGCCCGCCTGGACGAGGCCGGCCTTTCTTGACGCAACATCAGGGCCTGCCCAAGGTCCCCAATCGCCCCAGTGGGCGGCGCAGAAAGTGATCCATCGCCTTAGCGTTTGATCGAACGCTGGGGGGTTAGCTTGGGTTGCATGCGTTGACTTTGAGTGCTTTGATCGAGGCTCTTAAAGGAGGTTTGGCATGCCCATCTCAAAGAAATTGGCCCTGTCTGATGAGCAGCTTGAAGAATTGATGCTCACCACTTGGAATATGCGCATCGCCACGATCGGTCCGGGCGAAGACATTAATTTGACGCCAATGTGGTTTGGTTGGGCCGCCGGCAAGATCTTTACGTTTGGGCGAGGCCAAAAGGTCGTAAACGTCCGCAGAAACCCGGTTTGTAGTGTGATCGTTGATCGAAACGAGCGTTTTCCTGAACTGCAAGCGGCCATGTTTCAAGGCCGGGCTCGGGTCCTCGAAACGGCTGAAGAGGAAGCGGCTGAGGAGGGTATGGCCCTGGTCCGCGAGCAGATGGGTCTTAAATATGCTGGTGGCCATGGGGAGCCAGTGGGGAGTCAGCCCAAACCGAATGGCGCGACCGCCAGTGGGCGCTCCGCACGTTGGATAGTTTTTACGCCGAAAAAGACGGTCACTTGGGATAATTTCAAACTGCCTTCCTTAGGGGCATAAAGAAACTGTCGTGTAGAAACGACGATTGGACGTGCTGATCGTGGTAATCATAGCAGCGGTCTGTCAGCGTCCCTTCAAATGGCTATCGCTTCGAGCAGTTCAGGGACAATTGAGATGAAACAGCGGTTCAAGCTTGGACGGACCGCCGGGCATCAGAGCCGGTTGTTCAGTTGTTGTTTTTAACACGAAGAAACCAGCGCCCCTCTGAGTCGTGGCCAGGATCTGAAGTTGGGCATCTGCCTTTAATGTCTTGGCAGTATGCGAACTAGACTGCATCCTCGGGCGAAAGCAATTCTCGCAACTCCCGCTTCAGGAATTTGCCGTTGGCGTTCCTTGGAAGGGGGTCGTCCAGAAGCCAGATATACCTTGGAATTTTGTGTTTGGCCATGAGCCCTGCGCAGTAAGTCCTGATCTCGTCCGCGCTGGTGCCGGCGCCGGGGTGCAAGTAAATGGCCGCGCCGACTTCCTCGCCCAAGCGATCATCAGGGACGCCAAAGACACTGCATTCCGCGATGGCGTCGATTTGAAACAAGACGGTTTCAACTTCAGAACAGTAAACGTTCTCCCCGCCGCGAAGCACCATGTCCTTGACGCGATCAACAATGTAGATAAAGCCATCGTCATCGAGTCGGGCGACGTCGCCCGTGTGCAGCCACCCATCGGTAATCGTCTCAGCGGTTGCGTCCGCTCGGTTGAGATAGCCTTTGATGACAGGCGCACCTCGAACCCAGAGTTCGCCGGTCCCCTCAGTCACCACAGTGCCTTCGCTATTGACGATTTGAATTTCAAACGAGGGCATGGCAGGACCACAGCTTTCCGGGCGATCGACGAAGAAGTCGCCGCCAATCGAGGTGATAATGCCGCAGGTTTCGGTCATTCCATAGCCGGTGCCGGGACGAGCAGTCGCCACTGACTGGTCAATCTTGCCCACAAGATCGGGTTGTAATTGCGCACCACCGCCGCCCAGTGAAAGCAGTGAGGACGTGTCTCGATTGGGGAAATCAGGGTGGCTGATCAGCTCGCGACTCATCACCGGCACGCCCGACATGCTGGTAATTTTCTCGCGCTCAATCAGCGCCAATGCATCACCAGCATCCCATTTGTACATGTGCACCAGTTTGCCGCCGCCCATCGTCGTGCCCTGGGCGACACAGTTATTAGCGGTGACATGGAACAGAGGTGTCGTGATCAGCGCTGCTGGCGCAGGTGCGGTCGCAGGGTCTGGTAGCGGGGTTGCGTGCACTCGATGATTAGTGTGCGCAAGGCATTGTCCCCAAAAGGCCATGTTCATGATGTTGTGTACGCAGCCCCGGTGGGTTTGCTGGGCGCCTTTGGGCCGACCCGTGGTGCCGGACGTGTAGAAAATGCAGGCGTCGTCATCTGGATCAATTGAAACATCTTGAGGTGTACCCTTTGTGGCTAACGCAGTCTCAAGTCGGGTTGACTCTTCGAGGCCATCGCAGCGAACGGTGACCACTTTGAGTTGAGGGAATCGTTCGCGGATATTGGTAAATCGGGCCAATCGCTCTTCATCACAGATCAATACGCGTGGCGCTGAATCTTCCAAGGCATAGGCCATTTCGTCTTCGACCCACCAAGCGTTCATCCCGACAACGGTGAGCCCCGATGCCATGGTGGCCCAATAACAGGGCATGTACTCCGGGAAGTTACGCATGGCAATGGCTACGCGGTCGCCTTGCGCTAGCCCAGTGTCTGAAAACCAGCAGCGAAGCGCGTTGACCATATCGTGTGCCTGAGCATAGGTGATCACCTCATCTTCGAAAACGAGATAAGGTTTGTCGCCGTGAACAAGGGTGCTTGCCCAGACTTCACCCAGATGCCTCGGTGCCGCCTTGTAGGTGCGCATAGGGGCGCCGCGGACATTGATCTCCTCGATTTCAAATGCGCCACCCGGTGCTGTGAGCTCTTGCCAAACATTTTTCAGCGCATCGTACATAGCCTGCATTTTCTTCCCCACGAAATTTAAACCCACGCTAAGATAGGGGTTCTCCTTGGGTGATGCAATGTAGATGGATCATTTATTCGAAGACCTGTTGGTGATTGACGCGGCCTCTTTTCTCGCAGGCCCTGGGGCGAGCACGATTCTTGGTGACTTCGGCGCTCGGGTGATCAAGGTTGAGCCACCCCAAGGCGATGGTTATCGACTGCTGCATGGTCGCCATCGACATGATT
>CAYZUV010000099.1:0-8424 GCA_964481245.1 uncultured Pseudomonadales bacterium | reverse complement strand
TAACCATAGCCTCGGGTCTACCCCAAGTATTGAGACCAAGCGACGTGGCAAACGCTAGGGAGTTTCATTCGGCAGCAGTTCCTTCAGAATCCTCGGGGGAAAGACTCGACGTGGTCGCGTCGAAACTCTTTCCGCAATTTTCTCGAGCACTCTTACAGAAATGGATTGAAGCAGGATCGCTCACGTTATCCGGATTGGTAGTAAAGCCGAAGGTCAAGGTCAAAGTGGGTCAACTCCTGGAGATTAGTGCACAGTTACCGAGTCTCGCGGACGAGCCTGAGAACATTCCGCTTGTCGTCGCTTGGGAGGATCAGAGTTTGCTTGTGGTGGACAAGCCCGCTGGCCTCGTGGTGCACCCCGGCGCGGGGAACCGCTCGGGCACGCTGGTTAATGCATTGCTGCATTATGTGCCTGCCTCGGTAGGGCTCGCGCGCGCTGGGATTGTTCATCGACTTGATAAAGACACGTCTGGTTTGCTTCTGGTTGCTAAAACCGTGGAGGCTCAGCGAGATTTGGTCCGGCGTATGGCCAAGCGAGAAATTAAGCGCGAATACCGAGCGCTTGTCTGGGGGAAGCCAAAAGCGTCAGGAACGGTCGATGCGCCGATTGCGAGACATCCGGTGCATCGTACAAAAATGGCCGTGTCGGTGAGCGGTCGTGAGGCGAGGACGCACTTTGAGCGTCTTGAACAATTCGCTGGTATCGCGCTAATGGGTTTTGAGCTTGAGACCGGGCGAACACATCAAATTCGAGTACACATGCAGCATATCGGGCATGCCATTGTGGGCGATCCCGTGTACAGACCGAAGCGCGGATCGAGCGGAACCCAAAGCGCGATGATTGATCGTCAGGCGTTACACGCCTTCAGATTAGGATTTGATCACCCAATCACAGGTCGGCGTCTCGAGATTGAGTCTGAGTTACCGGCCGACATAGATCGTGCAGTTAAGTTGCTCCGTGAAGGTGCGAGCCTGTGAACTCGGTCCAGGAAATCGATGTTGATTCTGGTGTTCGTCTTTGGCTATCGACTCGCAATGGCGGCGTGAGTGAAGCGCCTTTTGACAGCCTAAATCTTGGAGATCACGTGGGCGATGATGAGCAGGCCGTCCAGGAAAACCGACGAATTCTAGAGGCGCGATGTGAGTTGCCGAGTCCGGTGAACTGGCTGAATCAAGTTCACGGCACTAGATTGATTGATGATTCGGCGCGTTTGAGGGATCAAGCCCAGCCGGACGGACCGTCTGAGCAAGTCGTCAAAGGCAGTTCAATCGAGGGCGATGGGGCCTTCACACGAATGAAACGGGAGGTCCTCGCGGTCATGACAGCCGATTGTTTCCCCGTGATGCTTTACTCGGAGAACGACAGGAGCTTGGCGTTGGTGCACGCGGGTTGGCGTGGTTTGGCCAGTGGGATCATCGAAAAAACGGCGGCGCATTTTTCACAGGTTTCAACGGCCTGGCTTGGCCCAGGGATCCGGCGGTGTCATTTCCAAGTAGGCTTGGAGTTAAGGGATCATTTCCCTGAACATTGTTTCATTCGAGAGACTGAAAATGCCCCGCTGATGCTCGATCTGCCTCACGTGATTCGCGAAAAATGTAAGGCGTTGGGTATCTCTCGCGTGATCGACGATGGCCGCTGTACCTATTGTGAGTCACCAACGTTTTTTTCCTATCGCCGCGACGGCAGCACAGGTCGTTTTGCAACGCTTGCTTGGCTTGAGTAATTAGTAATTCAACGCGTTTTATGTGACCAGATCGATTGCGCTGGAGGTGTAGGCAAAGCGAGATAGGCTACCTTGATCGGGATGACAGATTGTTTGGCGACGCACTTATTTGCAGAAGGTGGCGATGTCGGATTCGATCTGAGCGATGTAGGCTTGTTGCTCCGTACGATCCAAGGTTCGTTC
Organism: uncultured Pseudomonadales bacterium; assembly: GCA_964481245.1. Classification (GTDB taxonomy): domain Bacteria; phylum Pseudomonadota; class Gammaproteobacteria; order Pseudomonadales; family Azotimanducaceae; genus UBA9926. Next base: position 6,518 of record CAYZUV010000099.1, on the reverse strand, counting down.
GCGACCGTTTTCATCCCGCACGGTAGATCGAGGCCGCCGCTTCAGGGTGCCCAGGGTCTTATAGGCCCGGCCGCAAGCCCTCGTTAGCTCTGCTCCCACGAGCGGGACCATGGCTTCTCGTTCGATCTGGGGTGCTGGTTGGGTTGGATTGCCCATGATCGTGTTCTCGGCTGCGCTCGATGACTCGGTCGACGCCTTGACGGTAACGGCTGCGGTCATCGGATCAGACGGTGACTCAGCCGTTTCAGCGGCATGACGCTGGCGAGCGCGTTCGCTAAAAGAAAACGGGGGGTTGGTGAGATAAGTCTCTCGAGTCGGTTGTGGTCGGTCACCGAAATTCTGAATCCCTTGATCATCTAGCCAAGAGAAGATGGAAGTTGCATGGGACTCGAATGGGAAGAGCAACAAAAGAGCGATCACATGGACCAGCCGCAGGAGCCCCTTTTGAGATCTCTGATTCCAAAGCCGGAGACCTTGGCGTATTAAAAACCTGAGTAATTGCAGCATAACGAATAATTAGCCGCCCCTTTGACTATTGAATGGATGCTCGCTAACGGTTTGACTCGAGCATGGCTATAGTAAAAAATGCCCGCCCCTAAAGCCATTGACCAAACCCGAAGGTAAATACGTGGACCGTGAGACCAGTGATTCAGCTCCGGCTGAGTGGCCCCAGCTATCCGGAGCGGAAATGCTCATCAGATCCCTACAAGAAGAGGGTGTAGAGCAAATATTCGGGTACCCCGGTGGCGCGGTGCTGCACATTTACGATGCATTGTTCAAGCAGAACACTATCAAGCATTTTCTTGTGCGTCATGAACAGGCAGCGACCCACATGGCCGATGGTTATGCGCGTGCAACGGGTAAAACAGGTGTGGTCTTGGTGACGTCTGGGCCCGGTGCAACCAATGCGATTACGGGGATTGCGACGGCTTATATGGATTCGATTCCGATGGTGGTGATTTCTGGCCAGGTCCAGTCCCACTTAATTGGCACGGACTCATTTCAAGAAACGGATATGGTGGGTATCTCGAGACCCATTGTTAAACACAGCTTTTTGGTTAAAACCGCTCAGGACATCCCAGAAACGATTAAGAAGGCGTTCTATATCGCATCGACTGGAAGGCCTGGACCTGTGGTTGTGGATATCCCAAAAGACATCACGAACCCTCAGGACTTACACCCTTTTGCGTATCCTGAAAAGGTAGCGATTCGATCTTATAGCCCTGCTCAACGCGGGCATTCAGGTCAGATCAAAAAAGCCTGTGCTTTACTCTCGAAATCCGAGCGGCCAATCATCTATACCGGTGGTGGGGTTATTCAAGGAAATGCGTCTGGGAGAGTGATCGACTTGGCCCGATTTCTGAACTTTCCAGTTACGAGCACCTTGATGGGTCTTGGAGCTTTCCCGGGTGAGGACCGTCAGTTCTTAGGCATGCTCGGTATGCATGGCACGCTCGAAGCGAACAATGCGATGCACAACGCCGATGTGGTTCTGGCCATTGGTGCGCGCTTTGATGATCGTGTCACCAATACCGTGAGTAAGTTTTGCCCGTACGCAGAAATCATTCATATTGATATAGACCCTGCAAGCATTTCCAAAAATGTCGCAGCAGATGTCCCAATCGTAGGGCCGGTGGATGTGGTGCTAGACGAGATGCTCTCGGCGTTGAAATCGGAGGCAGCACCCGCAGCAGCAACCATTGCTGCCAGAGATGATTGGTGGGCTCAAATCGGAGGTTGGCGAAACCAAGATTGTCTTGCCATTGAGCCAAAGGCAGGTGTGATTAAGCCGCAAGAGGCCGTCAGAGCCGTTTACGAGGTGACGCAAGGTCGAGCGATTGTGACGTCTGATGTGGGTCAGCACCAAATGTTCGCGGCGCTTTACTACCCCTTCGCGGAACCAAGGCAATGGATCAATTCCGGCGGGTTGGGCACCATGGGCTTTGGGCTGCCGTCAGCCATGGGTGCTTTGGTCGGCGTGCCTGATGCTTGTGTCGTCTGTATTACGGGCGAGGGGAGTATTCAAATGAATATTCAAGAGCTTTCGACCTGTAAGCAGTATGGGTTGCCTGTCAAGATCATCAACCTCAACAATCAGTCGCTCGGCATGGTCAAGCAGTGGCAAGACATGCAATACGAGGGGCGTCATTCCCACAGTTACATGGAATCGCTGCCTGATTTCGTCAAATTGGCTGAAAGTTACGGGCACGTGGGTATCAAGATTTCTCGGTCTGAAGACTTGCAATCTGGGTTGGCTGAAGCCTTTGCATTGAATGAACGACTGGTATTTGTCGACATTGATGTTGATCCCGATGAGCACGTCTATCCGATGCAAGTCGCACCAAATGGTTCGATGCGTGATATGTGGCTGAAAAAAGGGGTGCGCACATGAAGCGGCGAATCATTGCGGCGCTCTTGGAGAATGAAGCCGGGGCATTGTCTCGCGTGGTGGGACTGTTTGCACAACGAAACTACAACATCGAATCGCTCACCGTGGCGCCGACCGAAGACAGCAGCCTCTCACGGCTAACGTTGACAACCAGCGCAACTGATTCCGAGATTGAGCAGATTACTAAACAGCTCAACAAACTGGTCGAGGTGGTCAAGTTAGCGGACGTGACTGAAAGCGCGCATGTAGAGCGCGAGCTGATGCTGGTCAAAGTCAAGGCATCAGGTGCCGCGAGAGCAGAGGTCAAACGACTCGCTGATATTTTTAGAGCCCAGATTGTTGACGTGACGTCTCATCTATTCACAATTCAGGTCTCTGGCACAAGCGATAAGCTTGATGCGTTTTTAGTATCGGTAACAGAGGGCCAAGTGGTTGAAGTGGTTCGTACCGGCGTCACTGGATTAAGTCGCGGTGATAAGACTCTGTCACTTTAGAGTCCATTGCCAGACTAGACGATGTTCGCGCTCTCAGAAGATGGGATAAGTCGTTCGGCAAATATGTCCCAATCTATCTAGCTGAGCATATCGCCTGCTGATTCGTGGTAAAACACGAGAGAGATAGGCTTGCAGTTGTCGGGGCTTGGTTTGGTTCGGACCAGGGCCGTCTTTAGCGAGGTTGCAATATGGCATTAGAAGAGAAAGTAACGCCTCTGCCGAAGCGCGAAGGGCTTCGCCGTGGGATTTATCTCTTACCTAATCTCATCACGACGGGGGCCTTGTTTGCGGGCTTTTATTCAATCATTGCAGCAATGAGCGGTGACCTTGAGCAAGCAGCGATTGCGATCGTCATTGCTGGGTTTATGGACTCGCTGGATGGTCGGATTGCTCGATTGACCAACACTCAAAGTGAATTTGGTGTCCAGTACGACAGTCTCTCAGACCTGGTTGCCTTCGGGGTTGCGCCAGCCGTGCTCATGTTTAGCTGGATTCTGTCTGACCTAGGTAAGCTTGGCTGGTTGGTGGCATTTTTGTATATGGCCTGTGCAGCCTTGCGCCTCGCGAGATTCAATACCGCGCCTGATGCAAAGGTTTTTTATGGGCTTGCGAGTCCTGCCGCAGCAGGCACTTTGGCGACGACGGTTTGGACCTGGTTCGACAACATGGATCAAGCGATTGGGTTTGAGTTGGCAGTGCCGCTTGCCATCATGACTGCACTTATCGCCCTGTTAATGGTTAGCAATGTTCGTTACTACTCCCCCAAGCACATTGATCTGAACGGGCGCGTACCTTTTTTCTACATGTTTGTGATCGTGGTGCTTTTTGGTGTGGTCACGGTCTACCCGCCTGGCATGTTGTTGACCATTGGCGTTGTCTACTCGCTGTCTGGTCCTCTAACAGTGCTGCTGAGGAGAAAATTCCCCTCGGCAACTAGCGCCAGCTAACTTTCTCCAGACTGCCTTTGAAGGACGGTTGTCAGTGGTCTGGTGAAGGTTGACGGCACTCTCAATTTCGAAATCGCTCTGCGTTGAGCTCCGAGCTTGGCCCGCAATCGTTGATTCAAAATCTGGGGCAGGGGGCACGGCGTGCCCTGGTTGCTAACGAATTTACGATCAGTTGCGAGGCGATCGACTAAAATGTTGTCCCTTTTGTGATCAGTGTTAAATCGATAAGCGCTGATTCAATATTGGCTTGGCATTCACCTAGCTATCCAGAATCCATTGGCTGAATTCAAACACTCAACACTCGATGTTGACCGCTCAGCACTCAACACCCAAGATCCAGCGCCCAGCACACAGACTAACCATCTGTTTCGAGGGGACTCAGTGTTTCTTTGGCTGCGTTCATGGCTTACGCAACCAGCGAATTTCATCGCCAATAGGCATCGCACATAAGTCTATAAATGCATGCTTTGTCAGGAATCCATTGCGCTGATAGCGCCACTTGAGTGTGAGTGATCTGTTCATTCCGATAGTAAGAGGTGCTTGGTCTGTTCCAACATGCCTGTCTCGAAAAGCTTGAATCCGCCTGCCTTCGTAAGAACGAGTAATCTGGGGTAAAGAGGCGAGTGAGATGGCAAGTTGGAAAACGATGCGTGACAGTGATGTAACCGATCCATCCTGGTTTTACTCAAGACGGAGTGTCATCAAGTCAGCTTTGGCGCTGGGTTTGTCGCCCCACGCGCTTCTCGCCGCAGAATTGCATCGTGCAGAATCTGTACCCGAGACCAAAACGGCGCCGGCTTGGCTCACCAGCCAATTGAAGGCCGCAGTGCCGGAGAAAAATGCTGCTCGGGCAAGCGAAGAGGCCGCGCCGTTTGAGATCGTGGCAGGCTACAACAATTTTTATGAGTTTGGCACGGACAAACGAGATCCCAGTGAGCAAAGCGGCAATTTCAATCCTTGGCCTTGGTCCATTGAGGTTGAGGGAGCCGTTGAAAAACGTGGATTGCATCCCCTTGATTCCCTTATCAAGGATCATCAGATCGAAGAACGAATTTACCGTTTGCGCTGCGTTGAAGCTTGGTCAATGGTTATCCCTTGGCTGGGTGTTCCGCTCCGTTCGGTCATCGAGCAGTTAAAACCGACCTCGGATGCCCGTTACATCCGATTCGAGTCGGTGTTGCGTCCGGAGGAGATGCCAGGACAGCGATCCTATTTTGGTTCAATCGACTATCCCTATATCGAGGGCTTAAGGATGGACGAAGCCATGCATCCGCTGACGTTCCTCGCCGTCGGGGTCTATGGTCAACCGCTACCGAATCAAAACGGCGCGCCCGTTCGGTTGGTGGTCCCCTGGAAGTACGGTTTTAAAAGCATTAAGTCGATCGCGAAAATCTCTTTTGTAAACAAACAACCTAAGACAACATGGGAGACGACGAATGCGCGAGAATATGGGTTCTACGCCAACGTGAATCCAGACGTCAGTCATCCTCGCTGGAGTCAAGCCAGTGAGCGTCGATTGCCTGGCGGGTTCTTTGGTGCAAAACGCCAGCCGACGCTGATGTTTAATGGCTATGGAGAGGAGGTTGCATCGCTCTACCAGGGGATGAACCTGCGCAGATATTTTTGAAGTCATGGGCTAGGGAGTGAAATTGAATGCAGCGCGCGCTCGTCTATTTTGCCCTTTTGTTTCCATCCGCTCTGCTGGGTCTTGGTGTTTGGTCGGACGCCTTTCGATCCACGTTTTACCTTGGGGCTGACCCTAGTGAATACGTGCTAGAAACCCTTGGGCAGACCGCAGCCATTCTTTTTTTGATCACGTTGCTTATCAGCCCGCTTCGGCGCTTGGGTCTCATATCAAGTGCGTTCCTTAAATTCAGGCGAGCGATTGGAGTTGCCAGTTTTTTCTATGCGTTGGCGCATGCGCTTTTATTTGCTCAGTTTTATGTGGGATGGTCGGCATCGGCGTTGGGCATCGAGCTCTTAGAAAGGCCCTACGTCGCGGTAGGCGCAGGCGCGCTAGCCTTGATGTCGCTTCTTGCGATCACCTCAAATAATGCAGCGGTTAAGCTTCTCGCCCAGCGTTGGCGGTTATTGCATCAATCGACATATCTCGTCGCGATTCTTTTTTTGATTCACTATCTATGGCAAGTGCGTTCAGATTACGCGGAATTCGCTGTCTTTCTCATCATTGTACTGTTCGCATTGGGCGAGAGATCTTGGCGCCTGCTGAGGCGTTCAGTGGTTTAGCGGTAACGTCGTATCTGAATGAGTTTGAGTTAAGTAGCAGCAGCATGGGTCATCATTGGCTCGATGTGAGATACGATGTCTCAAGATGTTTCGCATAGAATGCCTTGTTTTGTAGGGTTTGATGAGCTATTGAGCGTTAATCGCTATTGTGCGTGCGTTGACGAAGGTTGGTTAGTGATCCATTGGTTGGTCACCTTCGACGACAGAAGAGTGAAAAGCAGACCCGACCGAATGAAGATCCCGGTTTCCTATGCGGGAAATAAACTAGAAAAACGATGGTTTATGAGCAAAAAGCTTTGCTTATGAATCGGGTCTTAGGTATAGTGCGCAGCCCTGCCGGGTGCTACTAAAAAAAGATTCGGCGGGGGTTGTAAAGGGGCTTAACACGCGTATAATACGCGTCCTCGGTCAGCAAGACCGGTCTCTTCTAGAGAGTGGCGG
>CAYZUV010000098.1:0-8452 GCA_964481245.1 uncultured Pseudomonadales bacterium | reverse complement strand
TTCCTTGCAGATATCCGCCAGCAGATTGAGAACCGTGGGCACAAGGTGGGCACAAAACTCAATTCCTCAAATCTCGATTAGATGAGATATACTTAAACAGTGGCTTAGAACAAGGGATTGCGCCGCTTCTAACCATCTGTATGGCATACAAGAGGGTATGTCTGGCAGTCACGAGGTCGGCGGTTCGATCCCGCCTAGCTCCACCAAACCTTTATTTCATAAGGGTTTGTGGCTCATCTTTATTCGAATCTCTGGGTCGTAGATGTTGCTCTGTCCTCAACTCGCAACGTAACTGACCCTCTAAGCCTCTCTCTTTTCTTTGACACCTCGAAGCTCGCTTTTGGGCACACGGTGGGCACAAGCGTTGGCGCTTACTGAAAACTGTTTAACGCTTAAGACGGTCTTTTACAGCGATTGCTATGGAATGGACAGAGTTCGACAAGACAACATTGTCTTTTGCTTTGAACAGTCATTCGGCCTGTGGCATACGATCCCGTAAGGATCGTTGCTAGCTCATCATCGATTGGATATTTTCGGAGCGTTGGAGTTTGGGGTCATCCTCACCGTCAGGTAATCAGCTTGTTTGTTGTTGAACCTTGCTGAGCTTGGTTGTCCAAGTGACTAGAACTTCAGATCCTTTGCGAGTCCGTTTGGTGGCGAAAAATGGCGAAAATATTATTGTTAGAAGACGATGCTCAGCTCTGTCAATGGGTAGCCAACGGTCTTGGTGAAAAGGGCCACACCGTAGACACGTTTTTTTCTGGTGCACATGCTTTGACCTCGGCGACACAAGAAACCTACGACCTATTGATATTGGACAGAATGGTTCCTGACGTAGATGGGCTGAAACTCTTGAAAACGTTAAGGACCATGGGGGACAAAACGGCCGTGCTTCTCTTAACAGCTCTGTCCGGGGCTGATGAGAGAGTCGAGGGGTTCGAGGCAGGATGCGATGACTACATGGTAAAACCCTTCGCCTTTATCGAATTACTGGCGAGGGTGGGTATGTTGCTTGGTCGCGCGAGCCAAAAAACGTCAGGCACAGCAGCTCGGCTGGCCGTTGGTGAACTCACCATTGATTTAGTCTCTAGGGAGTGCTTTCGCCAGGGGCAAAAAATCAGACTGACATCTACTGAATTTAAGCTCCTTGAGTACTTGATGCGACACCCCAAGCGCCTTGTTACTCGCACCATGCTTCTTGACAAGGTGTGGGGTTTGAACTTTGATCCGACCACAAGCGTGGTGGAAACCCATATTTCCCGACTGCGGTCAAAAATCGACAACCCCTTTGAACACAAAATGATTGAGACCCTCCGGGGTGATGGTTATATCTTTGACGCCTAAATTTTTAATCAGGCAATCATACTTCCGACTTGCAGCCAGCCTTTTAGGTGTATTCCTTGTCTTTCAAGGACTGGTTTGGGCGCTGGTATCCTCGACTATCGAAGACACGTTTTGGGAAGGCGAATTGCATGCATTGACACTCCAATTAGAGATGGGGCAATTACACGATCATGGAGGGGACGTCTTATGGGGGGTGGGCGATAATATAGACCCCTCGATTCGTGGAGCTTTCATGGACGGAAAACGCGAAGACACCTTTTTGCCGGGGTTCGTTTCCGTTCTTGAGCTCTACGAGGCTGTTTTTCACGTGGAAGACCAAGATCTTCAATCCGAGGACAGTGATGAAGAGGAAGGCAGTCTAGCTTGGGGGGAAATATTTGAGTTTGCTTACGAAGGCGAAAGTTACATAGGCGAAATGTCTTCAGATGGTCAGACGTTGCAGTATGTGGCTGTGAATGCGGAGCATCAGCATGAGCGCATCGAGGCTCTAAACGCCGCTATATTGTTTATGACCATAGCTATCTTTGTGTCTGTGATAGTTGTCTTCTATGCAATTGCTCTTTCCTCGCAACGTAAAGTGACAAAAATTCAAACAGCGTTGGACTTACTTTCTGATGGGGATACGGGTGCTCGCTGCGGTTTGCCGCCGGGTAATGATGACATATCCTCTATCGCTCAACAGCTTGACCGTGCTCTTGAACGTTTGGAGGTGGTTACCGAACAAACCAGGCTTTTTGGTAAGAACTTGGCCCATGATTTACGGACGCCGCTTGCTCGATTGCGCGCGTCGTTAGAGGGTAGCGAAAAGAGGCATGATGATCTTACTGCGGCCTTGACTGAGATAGATCGCATCGCGTCCATCATTGATGCCATGATGCGAATCGCCCGACTCCAAAGTGAGGTGAGTGCGGCGAGTGTAACACCCTTTTCCCTCAGCAGTTTTGCTCAGCGATTCTATGAAACTTATGAGCCGGTATTGCCTGAAAGAAAAACACTACTCTTAGAAATCGATGGAGACTGGGTAATCAGGGCAGATGAAGTATTGCTAGAGCAGGCAATTGCCAATCTTTTACAAAACGCCATTGTCCATGGCGGAGATTTCGTCACTCTTTTCACCTCAAATGGCGTTATTGGAATCTCAGACGATGGCCCGGGAGTCCCTGAAGATCAGTTAGATGAGATAATTAAGCCCTCCGTTCGACTCGATCCATCTCGTGGCGAAGACGGTGCCGGTCTGGGCTTGGCCTTTGTCAAAGCGGTAGCAGATCATCATGGTGCTCGTCTGGTCGTAGAGGCGTTGACGCCGCGGGGAATCAAATTCTCCTTGCAGTTTGATTAAGCCCCCGAAGGAGTTCTTGCCCTATGGAGAATGCAGACCTGAATTAGAGTCGCACTGGTCCTACAAGACTCTGTCAGTTGGTATACAAAAACGTATAGATAAAGACAGGTGTGTGAAAGCTTGACTGGATAACCTCACAACCACTGTTCATTCCATGGTTTTTTGGGGTTTCAAGCATGCTCAATCTGTACCGTAATTCATTTCAGGCGCTGATCCGAACCACTCAAGTCTTACTGATTTCCATCACGGTTGTGCTGGCTAGCGGTTGTAGTGGTGGCAGCTCAGGGCCCGCTTCTGCTCCCCCGAGTGGTGATGGTGGTGCAGGCGGCGGAGGTACAGGCGGTGGAGGTACTGGTGGTGGAGACACAGGCGGCTCTCAACTGACTCCGGATGCGGATGCGCCTCCTATCACTGCGGCACTTGGAACTGCTTTGCACCACGCTCAAATGTGCGCTCAATATCTGGGTCCAATCCCTGAAATGAGTTGCAGCGATGCACAAGTGGTACCTATAACGGTTGATGGAGTTGAAGTGTTCGAGAGACCCCGTACCTGCGACAAACCTTCAGCGCTCACCGGCACATGTGAGACAGGTGAGCGAATTGCAGCACGGTATATGGGGTCGTACCACAACGGCTTATCTCGACCAGAAGTGGTTTTTGTGAATTTCTGTCGTGATGGGGGAATGGGGGTCATCGGGCACAACTCGGAAACAGGGGCCACATGTTTCTTCCACAAAAGACTCGATACTTTTCCCAATGATGTTGCTCATCCTGGTTCTGATGACCCCGATTCAAATTACGATCAATACTGGCAACCGCCTGCTGAGGTCGCCGCGGATAATTGTCAAGAATGTCACCAAGCCGATCCATGGATTCACTCGCCTTGGATCGATCAATTAGCTGATCCAGCTCATCCTTTACAGACACTGGTACCAGCAATAGCTACAAAGGACTCGCCTTACATCGTCATCGGAAATGATTTCTCTCAGCCCTACCATGAGGGTGCGCCAGACAACTCATGTACGAGCTGTCACAAGCCTCAGTGTGACGACCTATTCGCCGTCAAACTCGGTGAACTCGCCATGCCTGGACCTTTTAACAATCATGACCATGTAATCGGAGTGACACCTGATCTGCAGGAGCTTAGGGATTGGTGCGGCACGATTCCACGGGTGAATCAGATTGGAGGTGGAAATGAAGAATGATGCAGGTGGAACCTGCGCTGCCTTCTTCGATTGCTCTGAGTCGTGCGCTTCAGATGATTACGAGTGCGCCAACACATGTAGCACGAACAACCTCAGCGGATCCGCATTATCAAGTGCGCAGGCACTAACCAGCTGCGCGCAGTCCTATGGTTGCGCTTTGGGCAGTGAGAGTTGCTTGGAGCAGAACTGCGGCCCTGAGACAGATTCACTCGCGCAGGCATGTGGGTTGTAGCTGTGCAAGACGTTAGACAGCTTGCTTTGTGGCAGTTGCCATTGAGGCCCTTGCTAATTCCGCGCTTCCTTATTGGTTTTTTTGTTGTGTTGCCTCTATCGCTTGTTGTCGCCTCGGCAGCGACAAGTGAAGTGAGAATAGGCGAAGAAGTGCCTTCAGTTTCGCTGTCAAACATAATGGGAGCGAATGAGGTAAGTCTGTCCTCCCTTCGCGGCAAGGTTCATCCAAGGCCAAACGAGCGCTTTGCTCGCTCAGACTAGCGTAATCAATGACCGGGATAACGGATTCGCTCATTCAATCATTCTTTGTAAAAGATTTGACTATAGTGTCGGGAAACCGTGAATAAACATGCCCGAGCTTTGGCATCATTTTATCTTCTCTCCTGTCTATGACCAGCCAGTTCGACGGCGGATCCGGGCTTGCCACTTACCTAGCCAAGTTGGCTTAACCGTTTCTGTTGAACTTCAGGAAAGGTGAGGGACAGCGGCGACAAAACCAAATGGCAACGAACTAGGCAACCGCAGGTTGTTGAAAATACGTGCCTGGACTAGGCAATTGATGGTGCCCAGGGCCGGAATCGAACCGGCACCGCCTAATGGCGACAAGATTTTAAGTCTTGCGTGTCTACCAATTTCACCACCTGGGCATGACAGCGAGTTTATCACGAATGAAGTCGGATCAAGCCTTCTTGCATGCAGCTGGCAACCAACTCACCCTCGCTAGTGTAAACCGTACCGCGCGTGTACCCCCTCGCGCCCTCTGCAGCGGGACTATCAAGCGAATACAACAGCCAATCATTGACGTTCACCGGCTGATGAAACCAGATACTGTGATCAAGGCTGGCCACTTGCATCCTGTCTCGATCGTAACTGCCCCTGTGGGGCATGCGTGCAGTTCCAAGCAACGCTTCGTCGGACTCGTAGGCTAATAGCGCCATGTGGAGTCTTTGATCCAACGGCGCCACGCCGTTCGCCTTGATCCACACATTCTGTTCGGGCGCTTGAGGCTCCTCGATGAGTAAACGCTTGTGATCTTCACGAAAGCTCAAAAAGGGGCGCATCTTGAGCCCCTCGACCATCTTGGCTTCATCAGGTGGCGAGAAATTGGGGCCATCCACTTGATGACTTAGACCCTCCTCACGAACATGAAATGAGGTATCCATGTTGAAAATGGCTTGCCCATTCTGAATAACCTTGATGCGCCTTGTCGTGAAGCTCTTGCCGTCTCGAATGCGGTCAACTTCAAAAAGGGCCGGCGTGCTTGGGTCCCCCGGTCTTAAAAAGTACGCGTGGAGCGAATGCGGGAGTCGATCCTCTTCAACCGTGTTCATGGCTGCGACGAGCGCCTGCGCAATGATCTGCCCGCCAAACAAGCGCTTGTTGCGGTCAGGCGGATGAAACCCACGAAACAGGTCCCGATCAATCACTTCCAGATCAAGCAAGCGGAGCAATCGTTCGAGCGGATTGAGCGCGAGATACTCCTCTAATTTTGGCGCAACATCAGTCATGACAAAGGGCAAAAGCTCCCTAGCGGAGCGTCATGCCGCCATCGGCCATAAAGGTTCCACCCGTAATGAACGATGCTTCGTCGGAGGCGAGGTACAACATCATGTTGGCGATGTCGATGGGCTCGCCGTAGCGGCCGAGCGGAATGCTCGCCGTGAAGTTTTCGTGCGCGAGCTCAGCCTGCCCCGGGAAGATGCCTTCTTCTAAACTTCGCATCATGCGGGTTTCGACCGGCGATGGGTGCACCGAATTCACCCGAATTTGATGCTGTGCGCCGGCAGCAGCCGCTGAGCGCATTAGCCCCACCACCGCGTGTTTACTCGTCACATAAGGCGCAAGCATTTCCGAACCGCGGACACCGGCAACCGAAGAGGTAATGACAATGCTACCGCCGCCTCGCTTCTGCATCAGCGGAAACATAACTTGCACGCCTAGCCAAACGCCGCGCACGTTGACGGCCATCACCTTATCGAACATTTCGTCCGAGAACTCAAGGAACGGCTTAATCTCGCCTTCAATACCTGCATTGGCGAGAAAAATATCCACCCCCCCGAAGGTGTCAGCGGCCTGTTGGGCCATGCGCTCATTGTCCTCCCGCTGAGTGACGTCAGCCACGCAGTAATGGCACACGTTACTGCCGACTTCTGCAGCCGCAGACTGGAGTGACGCTTCGTTTAAATCGACGAGCAGAATCGAGGCGCCCTCTTCTGCAAAGCGCTTCGCCGCAACAATGCCGATACCCCCAGCGCCGCCCGTAATCACGGCGACCTTACCTTCTAACCTACCCATAACGCGTCCTTACAGTGCCTTTCCAAGATGAATTGATCAGACCATACCTCAACACAGATGGCCAGCGAGCATCCGCTTATTGCCTGACCCACAGCAATGTCTTGCCTCCCGCGGGGTAAACTTCGATCCCGTTTCGAAATACCTGAAAACGTGCATTCAAAAAGTCCCCTGGGGGCGAGAATACGATCAAGCGATTGCCCCGCACCTGCCACGCCCCTTGGGGCGTTCCTCCTCCACCCATTGCACTTGCGCCTGGGCCGCTGAAACTGGAATAACCGCCATAGACAACCTCACCGAGCGCCCCTAAGTAGACCGATGATTGCGAATACCCGGAGACACCGCCATAGTCCGGGCCCGAATACTGACTGCCGGTCTGAAAACTGCCGACCATCTCCACTGGAAATCGTGCTTGAGCCAACTGAATGCTTTTGGCCGCTTGTTGAAGCCAATCATCAAAGCGGGCCGCATTTTCAGCATCCTGAATTCTGAAAACCAAACTCAGTTCACGCCCTGAGAGCAGCGTGATTCGGTCGCTCGTTTGCGCCTGAACGAGCAAGGTCGCAGCTGGATAACCCGACACTAACTCATCCTGAATTTGGCCGGCGTACTGGCCCGCACCGAGCGACTGCAACAGCAAAGCCAAAAGCGCTTTAGGCTCACCCGAAGGCAGCACTGAGACCGTGATTTGGCTTTTTCCCTCTTGGGTAAACTGCAGAAGGTCCATTTCAGCTTGGTACGTGAAAGTGAGTCCAGGCGGCGCCTCGATCGAGGCAATTGCACCGAGAGAATTCACCATTTCCGCATGCGCCGAACCCGTCAACACATAGACAACCAAAGCAAGCCACCGGCGTTTTAGCGATCTGCGCATCAAACCTCCTCCAAGAAGCCCCTGTCATAGACGATCTTTACAAGCTAGTTATTCTTCATTCTGACGAATATTGCTGATAATTTTAGCCGCTAAAGGAACTTCGTCCACTCCCACTTATGCACATCTCGATCAAGGGCAGCCTCTGCTTATTTGCTTTCATTTTTTCGATATCTGCTCACCTTTGCGCGCACGCGGAACCTTCGCGCGGCCTTAACATCGACCGTCATTTCGGCAACGCCAGCGCAGCAGAAGTTTTGCCCTTCCCAACCATTCCAGCGCCCCCCGCACCGGCCAAGTGGACATTGCTTATTTATATGGCCGCCGACAACAACCTGGAACCCTTCGCCATCCAGGACATCAATGAACTCGAACAGGGTTTGTGGCTGATTAAGGAAGCAGGACTAAAGACGACGCTGGTGGATATCCTGGTTCTAGTCGATCGCGCTGAAGGTTACACCGAAGCATGGGACGACTGGACAGACACTCGACTCATTCGGATCCAACCCGATAACAGCCCTGCGTTCGCTTCTAATGTCCTCATGCAAAACCGAGAACTGAACATGGGAGACCCAGCCACACTCAGTGCCTTCCTTGGCGCAGCGCAAAATCTTAGTGCCTCCGAGCATACGGCGCTCGTTCTTTGGAATCACGGTGGCGGATGGTCCAACCTCGCCCATGACGAAACCACACCCTCTGGGGACTTCGGCTACTTCCACCTTCAGGATCTATCTGACGCCCTGTCGCAGTCTGCTGTAGGTCGAGCGCGTTCGCCATTCGATCTCATTGGTTTTGACATGTGTCTTATGGCGCAATTCGAAACCGCAACGGCCGTTCAAACCTACGCTGACGTGATGATCGCATCACAAGCATTAGAACCTGGCGATGGTTGGCCATACGCAGAGATCATCCCGAAACTGGCGACATCGGACCCGATAGGCGGTGCGAGCGCGATCGTCGAGGCATTTCACGACTACTACCGAAAAAGAAATGAGCCAGACACCACATTGGCCGCAATCGATCTCCGTCTTTTGGGTGAATTCGAACACGCGCTGAGCAAGCTTCTCGAGAAACACTCTGACGAGCTCTCCACTCGATGGGCAACATGGACGCAGGGCGTCTTTACTTCAGAGTCTTATGCCCTTTTGGATGACGAAGCATCTGGGCAGGAGG
>CAYZUV010000097.1:2631-8596 GCA_964481245.1 uncultured Pseudomonadales bacterium | reverse complement strand
TGGGAGTTTAGACGCCAAGGCGGAGGTCTTCGTTTTGGCTCATAGTTCTTCGTTTGAACTTGAAATTCGTGGCGCGCTGCTCATCGCACATCCTCATCTCGCCGGCGATTTTTTTGATCGAGCGGTCATATACGTTCTAGAGCACGACGAACAAGGCAGCTTTGGCTTCGTGATCAATCAGCTGAGCGATTTGATGCTTTGCGAACTGATTGAATCTGCGCATGATCAGCATCGAGCCCGGCAGGTCCATATTGGCGGTCCAGTCGGTCTGGACCATCTGTATTTTTTGCACCCTGCAACCGCGTTTGATACTTCAAATTCAACAGAGCCTGTTCAAAAAAGACCGAGCGCTCGCGGATTGATCTGCGCGGCATCCGACAAGGCGCCTCGTGCTGGTCCCTTTATTCCGCTCCTTGGGTACGCAGGTTGGGGGCCAGGCCAACTCGAACATGAAATCAGTGCCGACGTATGGTTGCTTGCGCCGGCCACCTTAGACCTAGTCTTTGATCGAGTAGCAGACGAGCAATACGATGCCTCGCTTGCCTCCCTGGGCCTACTGAGTGGCGCAATACCACCGATGCACAGCAAGCGCCAATGAGTCGAATTGTCTTGGGTTTCGATTTCGGTCTCGCGAGGATTGGCGTTGCGACAGGTCAGCGCGTCACTTCGACGGCAACACCGTTGACTGTGCTTCGAGCCAAACAAGGTCAGCCCGATTGGTCCGAAGTGACTCAAATCGTCGAGACATGGCAGCCTGAACTGTTCGTTGTAGGATTACCACTCAACATGGACACGTCAGCGGGTACGCTCGCCCAGTTATCGACAAAATTCGCCCGCCGGTTGGAGGGACGATTTGGTCTGCCTGCGCACCTCATTGATGAACGGCTCTCTAGCCTGGCTGCAAGGCAGCTGACTACGGCAGAGCAAATCGATGATGTCGCCGCCGCGCTGATCTTAGAAACTTGGCTCAACGAGCAACTACCACGCGACTAAGACCTATCAATCCAAACAGACTACGCGAAATCGTCGGGGATTTTGGCCTTCTCTCGAGCCGCTTCTCTAGTGATCAACCCTTTTTCCACTAGACCTCGCAGACATTGGTCGAGCGTTTGCATGCCGAGTTGACCGCCTGTCTGAATCGCCGAGTACATCTGCGCGACCTTGTCTTCGCGAATAAGATTTCGAATGGCTGGGGTACACAGCATGATTTCGTGAGCTGCGACCCGACCACCACCCACCTTTTTTAACAAAGTCTGAGAAATCACCGCTTGCAGCGATTCCGATAACATCGACCGGACCATGGACTTTTCCGCCGCAGGGAACACATCAATGATCCGGTCGATCGTTTTTGCGGCAGAAGAGGTGTGCAAGGTGCCAAACACGACATGCCCGGTTTCAGCGGCTTCTAGGGCCAATCGGATGGTTTCAAGATCGCGCATCTCGCCCACAAGAATAATATCTGGGTCTTCACGCAATGCAGAGCGAAGCGCTTCATTAAAACCCAGGGTGTCTCGATGAACTTCTCGTTGGTTAACCAAACACTTTTTACTTTCATGGACGAATTCGATCGGATCTTCAATGGTTAGAATATGTTGATAGCGATTGGTGTTGATGTAATCCATCATCGCGGCGAGCGTTGTACTTTTCCCCGATCCAGTCGGCCCTGTGACAGTGATCAACCCACGGGTCGTTTGGGCGATTTGACTGAAAACCTGGCCCATCCCCAGATCTTCCATGGTCAGCACTTTTGAGGGAATGGTTCTAAATACGCCACCCGACCCGCGGTTTTGATTAAAGGCGTTGACCCTGAATCGGGCGACGCCTGGAATTTCAAACGAAAAATCGCACTCTAGAAATTCCTCAAAATCTTTTCGCTGCTTGTCGTTCATGATCTCGTAGATCAGCGCATACACCTCTTTCGAATCAAGCGGGGGCACGTTGATGCGGCGAATATCGCCATCGACTCGGATCATCGGTGGCAGCCCCGCAGACAAATGCAGGTCTGACGCGCCTTGCTTGTGACTAAAAGCCAGCAGTTCAGTGATGTCCATGGTCGACTCCTCTCGTGTTGAATCGGAAGGTCAAATGCTGTGTCAGACCCGCAACAAGTTTAACCTGCAATGGATCGCTCTAGGGCCATTGCCCCATCAATTGAATGAGAAGAAGGGCTGAGCCTAGCCACAACCCAATGCAGTGAGTATGCGACAATATTCCGCTCAACGCATACTGTTCACGTTATGAAGATTCAGGACAACCTCTCAAAAGTCAGAGGCCGCATCCATGCCGCTTGCCTTGCCGCCGGCAGGCCTATCGACGCGGTACAGTTACTCGCCGTGAGCAAAACGCAGCCCCGGGCAGCGATCCGAGCGGCGATCGACGCTGGACAATGCCATTTTGGGGAGAATTATCTACAGGAAGCACTCGAGAAGGTCCTGACCTTTCCTGAAGCGACTTGGCATTTCATCGGCGGCATTCAATCCAACAAAGCCAAAGAGATCGCAACCCATTTTGACTACGCCCATAGCGTCTCAAGTCTTCGCGTGGCGCGCAGATTGAATACGTTTCGCCCACAACACTCAGGTAAGCTCAAGGTGTTTTTGCAGGTCAACCTCGCCGCTGAGGCATCAAAGGGTGGCGTATCGAGGAACGAGCTGACAGATTTGGTCGGCGAAACCGCTCAATTACCGCAACTCGACCTGCAGGGCTTGATGGCCATTCCACCCGCGTCGCTAACCGAGGCAGCGCTTGAAGATTACTTTGCCCAACTGATTGATCTGCAGGTTGGCCTTGAATCGATTGCTGGAGCCCGACTCTCTCAGAGCAGTTTCGGCATGAGCCAAGATCTGGAAGCTGCGATTTTGGCTGGTAGCACTTGGGTTCGTATCGGTACCGCTATATTCGGTGCGAGACGCGCGCAGGCGGCACCCAACATGCCTGCCACTCAGAATACGGAACAAACCAAGGAATCATCTCGCTATGGATAAGCGCCTCACGTTCATCGGTGGTGGCAACATCGCTCAAGCCATCTTAAAGGGACTGCTCAAGTCCGGTTACAACCCTGGTGCGATCTTGGTCGCCGATCCCAGCGAAGCCCAAGGCCAACTTTGCGCAGATCTTGACGTCACTTGGACACAGGACAACGCAGAGGCGGCTCGCGACGCACAGGTTGTTATTTTTTGCGTGAAGCCACAGCTCATGGAAACCGTGGCAACCGCGCTCCATGGTCAACTCAATGATGCGCTCGTAATCAGCGTTGCTGCGGGCATCACCCTGCAACAGCTCGAGACTTGGTGCGGAAGCCAAAACATCGTCCGCAGCATGCCGAATACACCCGCCTTATTAGGCCAAGGAATGTTTGGGCTCTACGCAAGCGATCGAGTCACATCAAGTGATCGTGAGACAACGACGGCGCTTCTCAGCACTGTGGGCGCGGTGCGCTGGTTTGATCAAGAATCAGATATCGACGCCGTCACGGCCGTTTCCGGCAGTGGCCCGGCCTATTTCTTTTATCTCATGGAAGCGATGATCGATGCTGCCGAATCCCTTGGCCTCGAGCGGGAGGCGGCCCACGCGCTTGTGACTCAAACCGCACTGGGGGCTGCTGTCATGGCAAAAGAAGGGGCGGCTGACCCTAGAACCCTGAGAGTTCAGGTCACCTCGCCAAACGGGACCACGCACGCTGCGTGCGAGTACCTGAAAGAAGGGGGGTTTGAAGCGCTGATTCATGGCGCGCTCACAGCCGCTCGAGATCGATCCGTTCAGTTATCCACGTCTTAATACGCCCTAGGAGCCAACCATGATCGATACCCTTGCTTCGAGCGGTATTTACATTATCAAGACCCTCGTTGGATTAACGACTTACCTGCTGCTCGTGCGCTTCCTAATGCAGGCCAGCCGCGCCAATTATTACAATCCGATCTGCCAGGGCATTTTGCGCGTCACTGCCATTCTCACGGGCCCATTGGTTCGTATTGTGCCCAGTTGGGGCCGATTTGACGGCGCCACACTCGTCACAGCGCTACTGATCCAAACACTCGGAATCTGCGCCATCATGAGCATGGCAGGCTACGGGCTGTTTGAAGTGGTTTATCTCGTTTGGTCAGCAGTCGCGCTTGCGAATTCGCTGTTAAGTATCTATTTTTTCGTACTCTTGGCGTACGTCATCATGAGCTGGATTGCACCTTACTCGAACCAACCGGCGGCCGAGCTCATTAGGGACCTCGCTGAACCTATCTGTGAACCGGCCCGCCGCATTATTCCGCCCCTTGGAGGCTTAGATTTCTCAATTATTTTGGTCTTCGTTGGGTTGAACCTGTTGCAAAACTTCCTGCTGATCCTGCCGCTCGCGAGAGCCAGCGGGCTGCCCACCAACCTCGTGATGGGTCTGTGATCCTGCCCTTGCCTAAGGCCACGTTTGTCGCAGTCACCCTGTGGCTTTCTACCCTCGGCCTCTGCGTGCTTTCAGGTCAAGGGTACGCAGGTCAAATCAATCTTCCGACACACACCGTCTATTACAGTGCCTTTCCCTCTCGACTGATTCCGACGGACGTCGCCGAATCTCATCAGCTGAGGCGAGCAGAAGACCTCATGATGGTGAATATCACCGTCCAAAAAATGAACGAGCCGGCAGAGGCGACAATATCCGGCGAGGTAATTAACCTCCTCGGCCAAATCCAGACGCTCCGATTTGTCCCCATCAAAGAAGCTCAAGCGCTCTATTACTTGAGCGAAGTGATCGTCGACGAACGCGATTGGCTGCGCTTTAAGATACGCATTGAAATCGACCCAGAGCTGGACCCTTATGAATTCGAATTCGAAAGACGCTTCTATTGAACTGACCCCTGTGGTGATCGCCACTGGCAACGAACACAAATTCAAGGAATTCGAGCAACTGTTGCGAGGCGTGATTGAGCCCATCCCCCAGCGGCAGTTTGGCGTGCCTGAACCAGAGGAAACAGGACAAACGTTTCTTGAAAACGCGCTGCTGAAAGCGCGTCATACAGCGAAGGTTTGCGGCCGAGCGGCGCTAGCAGACGATTCTGGCTTGGTGGTGCCGGCTCTCGGCGGTGCCCCTGGCATCTACTCGGCTCGATTTGCCGGTGTGGGAGCCACCGATGCTGACAATCGGGCCAAGCTGCTGTCGCTCATGGATGGGGTCGAGCAACGGGGCGCGTATTTTCACGCATCGATCGTGTACGTACGCTCAGCGGACGATCCCGACCCGATCATCGCGCAGGGCCGCTGGTTTGGAGATATCGCGCGTTCCGAACAAGGGGACCAAGGGTTTGGTTATGACCCCATTTTTGTTGACCGGGTGCTAGGTCAACACGCAGCGGAGCTCTCAGATAGTGAAAAAAATGCTCGAAGTCACCGAGGGCAGGCCATCCAAATGTTTTTAACCCAATGGCGCATTCTCGAGTCTGTATAGTATGAGAGACCCCATCGGACTGTACATCCATATCCCTTGGTGCATCAGAAAATGCCCCTACTGTGATTTCAATTCCCACGAATTCGAAGCCGAAGCCGCCCAAGGTCTCCCTCATGCGTTGGCTGAGCATTATGTCGACCAGCTCCTGAGGGATTTCCAATCTGACCTTCACCTATTCGATCTTCATCCCAACATCTCGTCGATTTTCATTGGCGGCGGCACGCCATCACTCATGCCCGCAAAAAGTCTAAGCCGGTTGCTGGAGTCGATCGATCAAAAGGTACAGTTGCCTCGCGATATCGAGATCACGCTCGAGGCCAACCCTAACAGCGCCGATCAGGCGAGGCTGCAAGGCTACCGCCAAGCCGGCGTCAATCGATTAAGCCTTGGCATTCAAAGTTTCAATGACCAGCATCTCAACCTACTTGGACGACTACACGACGGCCAGGAGGCTCAAATCGCGGTAGACGCAGCGAGGCGCGCTGGATTTGAGAATCTCAACCTGGATTTGATGTACGGATTACCCACTCAAACGCT
>CAYZUV010000097.1:0-2531 GCA_964481245.1 uncultured Pseudomonadales bacterium | reverse complement strand
AATAACGTTTGGATTTCTTCAGCATAAGGTTGCCAGTCGGTGGCCACATGCAGGACCCCCTTAGGCTCAAGGACCCGGGCCGCTAGGCCTAAGAGCTCAGCGTTTACGATTCGCCGCTTGTGGTGTTTTTTCTTATGCCAGGGGTCCGGGAAGAATATCTGGATACGCTGTAGCGTCGACTCTGGTAACGCTCGTAAAAAATCAACCGCATCAGATTGCGACACCCTCACATTCCTCAACTCAAAACGCTTGATTCCAAGCAGCAGATGGCCGACGCCTGGACCATGCACCTCAAAGCCTAAAAAATTACGATCCGGCCACTGTTTGGCCATCTCCAAAAGGGACTCGCCATTACCAAAGCCAATTTCCAACGTGAGAGGTTGCGGGCAATCAAACGCCGCTTGTGGCGCAATACAATGCTCTCGCGAGAACAGAAACTGAGGCAGGTCCTCTTCTAGGGCGCGTTTTTGCGCTTGGGACAGTCGGCCTTGGCGAAGGACGTAGCTGCGGATTTCTCGACCCGGTTGTTGAGCGAGCGTCATCGGTACTCTCGGTCTTATGCACTCTGTTGACTGAGCGCAGCCACAGCTAGAAGAAGCCAACCCACGATGAACAAGGATCCTCCGAGCGGTGTCACCGGACCTAGCCATCTCGGTCCTCCCAGCGCCAACGCGTATAAACTTCCTGAGAAACAAACCATGCCAAACAAAAACGCCGCCGCTGCATAACCCAGTAAGTTGAGATCGGGTTGCCGCTCAATCCATAAACCGACCGCGATCAACGCAAGGCTATGCATCATCTGGTATTGGACGCCGGTCTGAAAGACCGACAAGGTTTCAACCGGGAGTTTTGCCTTCAATGCGTGCGCCCCAAAGGCACCGAGCGCCACCGCTATGGCACCGCCTAACGCGCCTAAGGCAAGACTGACTGCCCCGCTCATCAGAGCGGTTGATCCATCGCGGCCTTTATCTTTTTCATGGCGGCTTGCTCAAGCTGTCTGACGCGCTCTGCTGAAATACCATACTCAGCCGCCAACTCATGCAGCGTGGCCTTGGATTCATCCAGCCAGCGACGCCTGAGGATCATTTGAGCCCGCTCATCTAGGTCATGCATCGCTTGAGTTAACCTCGAGATTTCATCGCTCGATGCGTCCATCATGGCAATGATTTCAGCAGGGTCTGTGCCCTCCGCCGCCAAATACTGCGCTGGCGATGGCACCAGCATTTCGTCATCGTCATCGGCAGAGGCATCGAAAGCGGTGTCTGACGCAGCAAGCCGACCTTCCATTTGAACCACCGTTTCTGGCTTAACGCCTAAGTCTGCCGCAATCAGCGCTGCTTCCTTCTGACCGAGCCAGCCCAACTGCTGCTTCTTGCTCCGCAAATTGAAAAAAAGCTTCTTTTGCGCCTTCGTCGTGGCTACTCGAACTATACGCCAGTTACGCAAAATAAACTCATGGATCTCGGCTTTAATCCAATGCACGGCAAACGAGACCAAACGCACTTTGTACTCAGGGTTGAACCGCTTGACGGCTTTCATCAAGCCGATGTTACCCTCTTGAATCAGGTCCGCTTCAGGCAAACCGTATCCCGCGTAAGATCTTGCGATATAGATGACAAAACGGAGGTTGGCCAACACCAGCTGACGCGCTGCTTCAACGTCCCCCTCTTGATAGAGCCGATTGGCTAACGCTTGCTCTTCCTCGACAGACAGCACAGCAATGCCATTGACCGCTTTGACATAGGCATCCAGGTTTAAACCAGGCGACGCTAAATCTAATGTTGCGGGTAAATTGCTCATTGACCACTCCATGCATCTGCGACCGATCGTACGAATGAAACCGCTCGTCAGATTGTTGCTAAGTCTCTGTTTTGTAAGTGACTTACTTCTTCCCTGGTCATCCAGGGGGCGGCGATTTTAGCACTCAGCGCTTGGGAT
Organism: uncultured Pseudomonadales bacterium; assembly: GCA_964481245.1. GTDB lineage: Bacteria > Pseudomonadota > Gammaproteobacteria > Pseudomonadales > Azotimanducaceae > UBA9926. Next base: position 593 of record CAYZUV010000097.1, on the reverse strand, counting down.
CGCCAATCCGCACCCATTTCCCGCTGTTCAATGTTAAATGCGAACGGAAAATAAGGGTTCCAAATCGTTAAATGCACACGAAGTGAGTCTTTACTCTGGCTCAATAGCTCTCAAATGCTGACCAGCGGCCATCCAGGCGCTCAACAACCCAAGCAGAGCGGCAAATAGCAATAGCGTCAGCACTGCCGCAAGCCCAAGACCTTGGAGAGCGAAGCCGCTGCGATAAGACTGAGCCAACGCCTCCACAGGGCCTGATAGATAGATTAAGGCGCTTTGTACCAAAAGCGAGGCAACGAGTCCGCCGCCCAAGCCGTGCCAAAGCCCAAAATATAGAAAAGGCCGACGGACAAAGGCGTCGGTCGCACCGATCAATTTCTGCACCTCGATTTCAACCCGGCGATTCTCAATGGCGAGGCGCAGCATGTTCGAAACAATCAAAACAACACCCAAACTCATGACCAAACCCAGTGCCTGAATCAAACGGGTAGCGGTTTCCATTATGGCGCCCAGTCTGCGCATCCAGGCTTCGTCAAAAACGATCTCATCGACCAACGGGTGTTTTGCAAATTGTTGGCGAAAAGCCTCGGCCGCCA
>CAYZUV010000096.1:0-8652 GCA_964481245.1 uncultured Pseudomonadales bacterium | reverse complement strand
TGAGCATTGACCGTCTTCGCAGCCGAGATAGCCCGATCTCGACTGATCCGAGGATCGCCCAGCGTGATGTTGTCCAAAATTGTTCCTGAGAAGATATGAAAATCCTGCAAAACCACCCCAACGCGACGACGCAGATCCTGAGAAAGAATGTTCTGAAGATCGATATCGTCAATGAAAATCATGCCTGGCTCAAAGTCGTAAAAACGACCCAATAGTCTGATCAAGGTGCTTTTACCCGACCCTGTTGGACCCACGATCGCTAGTTTCTCTCCCGCACCGATGTCGACGCTGACATCCTTCAAAACCGGTCGACCGCGCTCATATTCAAATCGAACCGAATTGAAGCGAATGCGTCCCTCCAGACGCTCAGGAAGCGGCTGAGGGTTAGCCGGCTCTCGAATCTGTTCATCCCAATCCAGCGCCTGAAAAATTCTTTCGCCACTCGCCATCGCCCGAAATAGCACGTTCAATTGCTCGCCCAAGAGCACAACAGGGGTAAACAACATATTCATAAATCGAGTAAATAAAATGACCGCACCGAGGGACATCTCATCTTGCACCACCGCACCTGCCCCGTAATAAACGATAATCCCAAGGCCAATTGACGCGAGCGAATCATTGAACGCACCGTAATAGGTTGTGAGACTGATGGAGCGATATTCCTGCTCTAGGTTCTCACGGTTGATGGCCGTATAGGCTGCTTGATTGCGGGATTGCCGCTCGCTCAGTTGCACGACAGCCATTCCGGATAGATTTTCTTGTAAGTATTGATTCAGGGCCGAGACACTGTTGCGGACCCGCCTGAAGATCTCTCGTGTGGCGCGACGAAAATAAAAAGTGGCCAGGGCCACAAATGGAACCAGCGCTAACAGGATCAAAGTGAGTCTGACACTTGTTGAGAGCATGATGACGAGCGCGACGAAAAACGGCACGAATTCACCAACCAAACTCCCTAGCCCCCTCAACATCTCGTAGAGCGCTTCCACATCATTTGTCACTCGGGTCATCACACGCCCCACAGGGACGCGGTCGTAGAACGAACTTGGCCGCGTTTCCAGATGCGCAAATAAATCTTGGCGAAGGTCTCGAAGAGCTCTGACAATGGCGCTGACCAAGGTCAAGCGATGCCAGTGCCCCAGCAACCCAGCAACCGTCATAAAGCAAAAGAAAAGCAGACCGGCGACCCATAGCGGAGGCAAATTCCACGCCTCGCTCACTGACTCGGTGAGCCCAATCAAACCGAAGTCGGGCATCATCGAATCGACCTCACCCACGATGACATAGTCGACAAGGACACGACTGATCACGACTTCCATCAGGACGGTGGCAAGACTAGCGGCCAGCACAAGTAAGCTGCTAATCGCGAGACTCAAACGATAGGGTGACAACCAACTGAGAATTCTTCGAAGCAGTTGCAAGTTCAACACGTTGCCCGAAAGTTCCGCTTCAAACAGCGAATGATCGCGGTCTCGAGCATCATCCGAGCGCACGACCGCGCCTTTCGTACTCACGCTACAACCTCTTGAGGTTTAGATAACCGCCGACTCGTTTGCAACCGCTCAAGGGCAGCATAGTGACCACCTAAAGCAAGGAGTTCAGCGTGCGTACCTGATTCGACGATACGCCCCTCATCAAGGACCAAAATTCGATCAGTGTGTCTTAAAGTTGACACTCGATGGCTTACCAGGACGGTGGTGCGCTGGCGTCGATACTCCTTTAATCGAGTAAGGATATGTTCCTCAGTCTCTGTATCCACAGCGCTGAAGCAATCGTCAAGAATCAAGGCTTTCGCATCTCGGATCAAACCCCTTGCAAGCGTGGCTCTCTGCTTCTGACCGCCACTCAACGTGACGCCCCGCTCCCCAACCATCGTATCGAGTCCATCGGCCAATCCAAGGATGGTGTCCTTCAGGGCCGCAGCCTCTGACGCATCCCAAATCAAGACCTCCTCACGTTCGGGTTCGTCGTAACTGATGTTTGCCTTGAGTGGTTCACCGAAAAGGAATGGATCCTGGAGAACTTGAACGACGTCGCTGCGCAACTGGGCCAGCGGATAATCCGAGATCGGGTGATGATCAAGTTTAAGCTCGCCCTCTTGCACGTCTAACAATCGCACCAGGTGCTTGAGTAGGGTCGATTTGCCAGCGCCCACTCGGCCGACAATACCGATGGATTCTCCGGCTCGTATCTCGAGCGTTATTTCATTGAGCGCTGGCGTCGAGGCACCTGGGTAGCGGTAACTGACGCCCTTCAGCTCGAAATGGCCGCGGATCGATGCGGGCGCGAGGCCACTCGGCCGGTCCGGGATTTCCGGCGGCGAGTCGAGAACCTCGGCGAGCCTGTCAACTGCCACACCCGCTCGGGCCAACATTGTGATGAAAAACCCTGCCATTCTTATGGGCTGGAGGAGCATATTGAGGCAAGCCAAAAAGAAGATCAGGTCACCCACACTGAGCGCACCCTGGAGGACGAGCGAGCCTCCATACATCAGGATGACGAGCTGCGCGCACGCGGTGAGCCATGGCGTCCAAGCTGTCATCAACGAATTGATCCGAGATTGCTCATAGAACGCGCTGGCGTAACGGTCGTTGGTCACAAAAAATCGCGCAATCTCATTGGCTTCCTGAGCGCCTGCTTGAACCGTCCTAATTCCGGTTAAATTTTCTTGGGTATGGCTCCCCAGCGCTGAGAGGGTTTCCTGAACCACGCGTGAGGACTCAGCCATTTGTTTGGCCACGTATTGGGCGTAAAGGTACAAGAGAGGCAGAAGTGGCAGGATGAGCAGCGTGAGGGTGACCGATTTCACCATCATTGCGGTCATGCCAAACAGCGGCGCATAAATCATGATCACGACTTGAATCAGCCCGAACGCGATGAGTCTTTGAATCAAGGCGATATCTTGAATCGCCCGGGTCATCAGATCACCCACTCCGATTCTTGCGAAAAAATTGGGTCCTTGCTGGAGCAATGCGCCGAACAACTGCTCCCTCAAATCAAACGAGATCTTTTGACCCAGTCGCCTAAACGCCTGTCTTGCCCGCGAGACGAAAACAAAACGAAGCAAAACCGCACAGACTGCGATCACCACACAATCGAGCACCGATAGGCCCCATTCAGCGGTCCCGCCGGTCACCAGGGCTTCGATGCCATCAATCCCCTGGGCGATAAAATAATAGGTACTGACTTCAAAGAAGCGGGCTAAAAAAAAGCCAACAAAGCCTCCGACGATTTGCCAGGGGTAGCGTGTCAGGTAAGGAATCAGTCGGGCGAGGGATTTCAATAGTCAAACCAGGTAAACTGCGTCGGCAGTATGCCACAGGTCGCGATCAATCGATCCCGAAGTCTCAGGCTGCTAGGCAATTCAGCTTTCAATTGATTGATCGGATATTCGAGTGAATCAAGACGTCACAACGCAAGATCCCAGGGCACCCGTGTGGTTGATTTTGTGTCTGGCCTTCACCAGTGGCTTCATTATCATGTCGGTCGAATTGCTTGGTGGACGAATTCTGGCGCCCTATTTCGGATCCTCCATTTACGTCTGGGGAAGCATCATCACCATTTTCATGATGGCTCTCTCAGCTGGTTATTTGATTGGCGGCAGGCTGTCGCTAAACGCACCTTCGCTTTCTAGATATGGCTTGTTTTTCATCGTGGCCGCCGTCGCGCTTGTTCCCATTATTCTCTTCGCAAATGCCTGGATGGATTGGGTTTTCCATATGATTGAAGATCCCAGATATGGATCGCTGGTGGCCTCAACTTGTTTATTCTTCATTCCTACGGCTCTCCTCGGGATGATCGCACCCTACTCTGTGAGGCTCGTGATTCGATCCACAGACAGTAGTGGCCAAGTTGCGGGCGCGCTTTACTTTGTGTCAACACTGGGCAGCGCGCTCGGCACCTTGCTCACTTCCTTTTATCTCGTGCTTTGGTTCGAGATGAACACCATACTCTCGGTCATGGTTGCCGCACTCATCATTGCTGGGTTTAGCGCGATCTTTGTTGACAGGCGCGATTCGTCTCAACACGGCGAGCGCGCCAAGCCGTCTGGAGCCTCACTTTGATGAACCCGCTCCAAATTTTTCTGACCCTCCTGGCTTGCGTGCTTTCACTCCACTCCTTCGCGGACGTTATCCATCGCGAAAAGTCGCTCTACAGAAATATTGAAGTGGTCGAAACCGCCGAGAGACGCTGCTTGATCTTCGCGGTTAGACAGACCAACCACAACCAAAGCTGTATTGACCTAAACGATCCCCAACGAATTGTTTTTCCTTATGTTCGAATGACGTTGGCCGGACTTCTGATTCAGCCGAATATCGAGCGAGCCCTCATCATTGGTTTAGGGGGTGGAACGGTTCCTATGACCCTCCGAGCGCTCTACCCCGGGGCGATGATCGATAGCGTGGAAATTGATCCAGCGGTCGTTCGGGTTGCGTCTGACTACTTTGGATTCACGTCAGACGAGCGCAACCAAGTCGCCGTTCAGGATGCCAGGGTCTTTGTGCGTCGACAAATCAGTAAAGGCCTTCGCTATGACTACATCTTGCTGGATGCGTTTACCGGTGAGTACATTCCAGAGCATTTGATGACCCAGGAGTTTCTGAAGGAGGTCAAGAACCTGCTGGCGTCTGATGGCGTGCTCGTCGCGAACACCTTCTCCTCATCGAGGCTTTACGATCTTGAGTCTGTCACTTATGCGGCCGTGTTTGGAGACCTCTACACCATGCGGCTCCCAGTCAGCGGCAACCGGATCATTCTGGCGACCCGAAGCGGACAATTGCCTGATGCATCCCGCTTAAACGAGCGCGCGCAAACTCTCGCACCACGATTAGCGCCCTTTGGCGTCGGTCTCTTGTCGTTCCCCGAATACATCACTGATCGAGTCGACTGGGACACAAGTGCGACTGTTCTCACCGATCAATATTCCCCGGCGAATCTTCTTAATCGTCCGTAACGGCGTCTCGCGATAGCTCGTTAGCTGAGTCTCCTGCTCGCTTAGAGAATGCCCGTTTTATGCCCTTCCCAGTAGCGATCTTTCAGCAACCGCTTGTATAGCTTGCCTGTTGGATGGCGGGGCAGTTCCTGCTCAAAATCGATCGTTTTCGGGCATTTGATGTGAGAGATGTTGTCACGACAGAACTCAATCAACTCCGCCTCAAGTTCAGGACCGGCGTCTTCCCAGTGGATGGGCTGCACCACAGCTTTAACCTCTTCGCCAAAGTCCGGATTGGGCACGCCAAAAACGGCGACGTCCATCACTTTAGGATGAGTCACAAGTAAATTTTCAGTCTCTTGTGGGTAGATGTTCACACCCCCTGAGATGATCATGAAACTTTTCCGGTCCGTTAGGTATAAATAGCCCTCCTCGTCCAGATAGCCAATATCACCCAGCGTGGACCAGCCCTGGGGGTGTCGCGACTCAGCAGTCTTTTGCGGATCGTTGTGATATTCGAACTCGCCGCCACCCTCAAAGAAGATTGTCCCTGATTCACCCACGGGGACCTCATTTCCTTCCTCGTCGCAAATATGCAGCACGGCAGTTAACCCTCGCCCAACTGACCCCTTGTGCGCCAGCCATTCCTCCGACGTGATCGCCACGAACCCGTTGCCCTCGGAGCCTGCGTAATACTCAAAAATGACCGGGCCCCACCAGTCGATCATCTGCTCTTTGACAGGCACTGGGCAGGGCGCAGCCGCATGAATCGCACATTGTAGGCTCGAAACATCGTAGCTCAGCCGGGTCTCCTCATCGAGTTTGAGCATGCGAATAAACATCGTTGGCACCCACTGACTGTGGGTTGCTCGATAGGCCTCAATCGTTTTTAGGGCCGCTTCTGCGTCGAAATGCTCCATGACCACAACGGTCATCCCGCCAAGCAAAAACCCCATCGAAAACGTCAAAGGCGCGGCGTGGTAAAGCGGCGCCGGACTCAGGTAAACACTGTCATCCGTTGCCCCATATAGCGCTCGAAAGAGTGCAGCCGAATCCTCTGCCCCCCACTGCCCTTCGGGTAATTGTCTAAATACCCCTTTTGGGCGGCCGGTCGTCCCCGACGAATACAACATGGACGTGCCGATACTCTCGTCCGCGATGGGCGTCGTAGGTTGCGTTTCTATAGCCGACTCCAGCGATTCAAATCCCGGAGAGATCCCGTCCAACATGTACGCCTGGCCTAAATCAGGCAGATCAGCGAGCAAAGCTTCAACGACCGATTGACGGTCCTTCGAGGTAATGAACACCTTGGCACCGCAATCGTTCACAATGTAAGCCACTTCGTCTCTCTGCAAGCGATAACTGATTGCCGTGAAATAAAGGCCCGAACGTTGAGCGGCCACGCAAATTTGTAGGAACAGAGGATGATTTTCCAGCAATATCGCAATGTGGTCGCCACGGTTAAGCCCGAGACTTCGAAAGAGATGGGCGAGCTGATTAGATCCCTGCTCTAAGTCGAGATAACTAAAGGTCTGACCCGTCGCAGCCATAATGTACGCAGCTTTGTCGGGTCGCTCCGCAGCCAGTTGAGTTAAATGCATAAGTGGTCTCACTCTCTCATTCAATGTCTTAGAGGATGCGCGTCTCGTATACCGTTGACCGTACCAGCCCAGAGCGAGCCATGGAGGCTCAGAGGGTCTCGCAGCTCTAGTCTGCGTGCGTTAATTACAAGAATCGCCTGCCGCCGCCATCATATCGAGGCAGAACCCGCTTGCAAACAACCAGTCTCTCTCTTTTGCTGAACCATCAGCATTTGATGAGTACTGAGTCTCAAGGATTCACAACAGCCAAGCTGGCTCGGTATTCCATGGCTAAGGCAAGGCCTGAATTTAGTGCGCAGCCTCGATCTCACCGCCTTTCAAACCAAACAGTAAGAGGGATGAAATCGAAGTGCCGATCGGTGCGCGGAGCTACACGGCGGTGTAGCCCCCATCAATCACCAGTTCACTCCCAGTCATAAAACTTGACTCATCCGATAACAAAAATTTAACACCCGCGGCAATATCCTCTGGCCGACCCAATCGGCCAATCGGGTGCTGAAGCAAGAGCATCTCCTTGAGCTCTTCCTCAGTCGCCACTTCGTCGGAGACATCCACAATCTGCCGCACCATGGGCGTCCAGATATAACCTGGATGAACTGAATTGCATCGAATCGGGTAGCCCATTTTTCCGCAGTAGGCCGCGATCGACTTGGTAAGCAACCGAACGGCACCTTTGCTCGCATTGTAGGCAGGTCCCGCACCGCCCACGATCCCCATGACCGAGGAAATGTTAACAATGCTCCCTCCAGTACTCCTCATTTGTTCAAGAGCCAAGCGACACCCTAGGTGGACGGCATCGATATTTACAGACATGACAAATCGCCACGCCTCAAGGCCTTCAGGCTCTTCTAACCGATCCTTGCCCGCACCGCTGACACCTGCATTGTTCACCAGCGCATTGGCGACACCAAACGTCTTGGCGGTGGTTTCGAAAACCTGATGCCACTCATCAATGCGAGTCACATCCTGACTCAATCCGATCGCCTCCTGGCCTCGCTGACAGATAACGTCTGCGGTCTGCCGGGCAGATTCTTCGGAGATATCAGTGACCACTACTTTCGCACCTGATGCGGCCAACATCTCGCTGGTTGCAGCGCCAATCCCGCTTCCGCCTCCTGTTACGATGGCGATTCGATGCTCTAAGCTCATGATTTTGATCCCCAATTTAACGGTTGCACCAGTGTCTCTCGATCGAATGAGCCAGTGCAACCCCTCAATCAGACGGATTAAAACTCAAGACTTGACCCCGGTTTTTCACTAAATTTCCATTTTTCAACGGATAGAATCAGCCACAACATCTTGTGCTGCAAGGGCCCGTGTAGCACAATATCTTGCCGTTAGCGGTCACCACCTCGACCGCTGCTTGAAGGGCAAGCCTCCCCAAAAAGGATCGCGTCTCTCTTCGATAAGCTTGATTCCGCGCCACCCTTCGCGGACCCTGATCAAGTATTGGAGCACACGCGAGATGCCCACACGCCCATCTCCGATGATGGTGAATCACGCGGCTCGCTCGACTCAGGAATGCGTTCAGGGAGATTCCGGCTTGCTCCTAGCCCTTCAGCGGTGACGATTAAACGCTGAAGGGTTAAAAGGCGCGGACGAGGCAAGATCCAGCCTTAAGCCGTGTCAGGGAGAAGCCCGGTCAGGATCGGACTCAAGTGTGGTGAAGGTGGCGGCCGACTAACAAATGGGGCTCAAACAACATGACCCCAGGCTGTGAGCTGAGTATAGCCTGGCTATGAGAAGTTTCTACAGAAGGAGCCAACCGACAGCTGGATGAGTCAGGCGCGGCGTTGAGTCGGCGGACAAAGCGCTCTGATCAGCTGACCAGGGGCGAGCGAACGGTTGGATCGAGCGCGAATGCGGTCAAGAGCGATTGGGTTACAAGAGATTGGGTCAGAAGAGATCGGATTTAAAGAAATTAGTTAGAGCAGTTAGGTAGCTAGCACTCGGTAGTCTCACGAGAGGCAACCTCTTAGGCCAAGGGTGACTCGCTCATTGCCATAACCGCTAGAAACGATACAAGCAGAAGAAAACAAACATAAAAAATAGAGGTCACGACACCTATGGAATCTAAAGCAGCCAAGCCAGAACTCAAGGCCATTCCGGCGCATGTCGGCG